>NZ_JAOSHO010000640.1 GCF_025917275.1 Pseudomonas agronomica
ACTGCGCAACGCTTCCCGGCAATACGGCATTGCCGAGGCCGATTGGCTCGACCTGTCCAGCGGCCTGGCGCCCTGGCCGTTCGACATTCCACCGATCCCGCCGCGGGCCTGGGCGCGCCTGCCCGAGGCCGATGATGGATTGGAACAGGCCGCTTGCGATTACTACGAAGCGACGCATGTGCTGCCGGTGGCCGGTTCGCAGATGGCCATCCAACTGTTGCCGCGCCTGCGCCGGGCCGGCAAGGTCGGCGTCTTGTCGCCCTGTTACGCCGAGCACGCCGAAGCCTGGCGCCGCTGTGGTTACATCGTGCGCGAAGTGTTGGAGGCGGAAGTGGACTTCTTCCTCGACAGCCTCGATGTGCTGGTGGTGGTCAATCCGAACAATCCCACGGGCCTGAGCCTGAACCCGGAACGCTTGCTCGATTGGCACGCGCGATTGGCCCAGCGCGGTGGCTGGCTGGTGGTGGATGAAGCATTCATGGATATCACGCCGCACCTGAGCCTCAGCGCCCATGCCCATCAGGTCGGGCTGATCGTGTTGCGCTCGTTCGGCAAATTCTTTGGCCTGGCCGGGGTTCGCCTGGGGTTCGTCCTGGCCGAGCGTCGTTTGCTGAAGCTGCTCGCCGAGCAAGTCGGGCCGTGGGCCATCAGCGGGCCGACCCGGATTTTGGGTGAAGCTTGTCTGCTCGACACCGAAGCCCATGCACGGCAGCGCGAGCGTTGCGAAGCAACCAGCCAGCGCCTGGCCCTGACGTTGGAACGCCACGGTTTCAAGCCCCAGGGCGGTTGCGCGTTGTTCCAGTGGCTGGTCACCGAACATGCCCAGGCGCTCTACGACTTCATGGCCCATCGCGGCATTCTCCTGCGGCTGTTCACCGAGACCAGCAGCCTGCGCTTCGGGCTGCCGGCTGACGACGCGCAATTCCTGCGCCTGGAACAGGCTTTCGAAGCCTACGCCAAGGACATTCAATGAAGACCTTGATGGTGCAGGGCACCACCTCCGATGCAGGCAAAAGTACCCTGGTCACGGCGTTGTGCCGCTGGGTCAAACGCCAAGGCGTGAGCGTGGTGCCGTTCAAGCCGCAGAACATGGCCCTCAACAGCGCGGTGACCGCCGACGGCGGCGAAATCGGCCGGGCCCAGGCCGTCCAGGCCCAGGCTTGCGGCCTCGAACCGCACACCGACATGAACCCGGTCCTGCTCAAGCCCAACAGTGACACCGGCGCCCAGGTCATCATCCATGGCCGCGCCGTGACCACCATGAACGCGGTGGCTTATCACGATTACAAAGCCATTGCGATGCAGGCGGTGCTCGCGTCCCACGAACGGTTGAGTAAGACCTATCCAGTGGTCATGGTCGAGGGCGCGGGGTCGCCGGCGGAGATCAACCTGCGGGCTGGCGACATCGCCAACATGGGCTTCGCCGAGGCGGTGGACTGCCCGGTATTGCTGATCGCCGACATCAATCGCGGCGGTGTATTCGCCCATCTGGTAGGCACCCTGGAACTGCTTTCGCCCAGTGAGCAGGCGCGGATCAAGGGGTTCATCATCAACCGTTTCCGCGGCGACCTCGCCTTGCTGCAACCTGGGCTGGATTGGCTGGAAGTACGCACCGGCAAACCGGTGGTCGGCGTGCTGCCCTATGTCATGGACTTGCATCTGGAAGCGGAGGACGGCCTCGACCAACGCCAGGCCGACAAGGCCGAACAACTGCTCAAGGTGGTGGTGCCGGTCCTGCCGCGCATCAGCAACCACACCGATTTCGATCCGCTGCGCCTGCATCCGCAAGTCGATTTGCAATTCGTCGGCCCCGGCCAGGCCATCCCGCCAGCCGACCTGATCATCCTGCCCGGTTCCAAAAGTGTGCGCAGCGACTTGGCCTTTCTACGCGCCAACGGCTGGGAAACGGCGATCCATCGACACCTGCGCTACGGCGGCAAGTTGTTGGGTATTTGTGGCGGTCTGCAAATGCTTGGCCGGCACGTTCATGACCCGCTCGGCCTGGAAGGCGCGGCGGGCTCCAGCGCCGGGCTGGGCCTGTTGGATTTCGAAACGACCCTGGAACGCGAGAAGCAATTGCGCAACGTCCGCGGGCGACTGGCCTTGGAAGACGCCGAGGTCAGCGGTTACGAGATCCACGCGGGCGTGACCGTCGGCCCCGCGCTGGAATATGCCGCGGTGCACCTGGACGACGGCCGCTGCGATGGCGCTCTGAGCCTGGACGGGCAGATTGTCGGGACTTATCTGCATGGGCTGTTCGAGTCGCCGGCGGCCAGCAGCGCGTTTCTGCGCTGGGCGGGTCTGGAGGACGTACAGGCGGTGGATTACCACGGCTTGCGCGAGCGAGATATCGAATGGTTGGCGGACCTGGTGGAGCGGCATCTGGATACCGGGCTGCTGCGTGAACTCTGTGGGATCTAGGTTTACCTTGCCGGCCCTTTCGCGAGCAGGCTCGCTCCCACA
>NZ_JAOSHO010000641.1 GCF_025917275.1 Pseudomonas agronomica
AGGCTTCGCCAGCTCCTACGGGGCAGTTCAGTGGGGCAAGCACCCCTCGCCACGAGGGTCGTCATTAGGGTTGGTCGTAGCCTTCGGCGAGGTGCAGGTCCTTGAGCTTTACGTAGTTCGCCGCGCTGTAGGTGAAGAACGCCCGCTCCTTGTCGGTCAGCGGGCGGACCTGTTTTACCGGGCTGCCGACGTACAGGAAGCCGCTCTCCAGGCGCTTTCCCGGCGGCACGAGGCTGCCGGCGCCGATGATGACGTCGTCTTCGACCACCGCGCCGTCCATGACGATGCTGCCCATGCCGATCAGGATCCGGCTGCCGACGGCGCAACCGTGGAGCATGACTTTGTGGGCGACGGTCACGTCGTCGCCGATCAGCAGCGGGAAGCCGTCGGGGTTGAACGGGCCGGCGTGGGTGATGTGCAGCACGCAGCCGTCCTGGATGCTGGTGCGCGCGCCGATGCGGATGCGGTGCATGTCGCCGCGAATGACCGTCAGCGGCCAGACGGAGCTGTCTTCGCCGATTTCGACGTCGCCGATCACCACCGCGGTGCTGTCGACAAAAGCCCCACGGGCAAGCTTCGGGCTGTGGTTCTGGTACGTGCGAAGGGTCACGATAGGCTCTCTCTTATCGGGTGATAGGCGCTGCTAGCTGCGGTGAAGGTCGATTGTAATTAAGATGGGCCCATGTTTCTTCCAGCGAAGGTGTCAACCGTGAGCGTGAACAACCCTCTTTTGCAGCCCTACGACCTGCCGCCATTCTCGGCGATCCGTGCCGAGCACGTGCAACCGGCCATCGAGCAGATCCTGGCTGACAACCGTGCCGCCATCGCCGAAATCCTCAAGACCCAAGTCAAGCAGCCTACCTGGGCCGGCCTGGTGCTGGCGATGGACGAGCTCAATGATCGCCTCGGTGCGGCCTGGAGCCCGGTGAGCCATTTGAACGCCGTGCGCAACAGCCCGGAACTGCGCGAAGCCTATGAGGCGTGCCTGCCGGCGCTGAGTGCCTACTCCACCGAACTGGGCCAGAACCGCGAGCTGTTCCAGGCGTTCGAAGCCCTGGCGAACAGCCCCGAGGCGGCCGGTTTCGATGTGGCGCAGAAAACCATTCTCGAACACTCCCTGCGCGATTTCCGCCTGTCGGGCATCGACCTGCCGCCCGAGCAGCAGAAGCGCTACGCCGAGGTGCAAAGCAAGTTGTCCGAGCTGGGCAGCCGCTTTTCCAACCAATTGCTCGACGCGACCCAGGCCTGGACCAAGCACGTCACTGACGAAGCCGCCCTCGCCGGCCTGACCGACTCGGCCAAGGCGCAAATGGCTGCTGCGGCCCAGGCCAAAGGGCTGGATGGCTGGCTGATCAACCTGGAATTCCCTAGCTACTACGCGGTGATGACCTACGCCGAAGACCGCGCCCTGCGCGAAGAAGTCTACGCGGCCTACTGCACCCGCGCCTCGGACCAGGGCCCGAATGCCGGCCAGAACGACAACGGCCCGGTGATGGAGCAGATCCTCGACCTGCGCCAGGAACTGGCCCACCTGCTGGGCTTCGCCAATTTCGCCGAGTTGAGCCTGGCGACCAAGATGGCCGAATCCAGCGACCAGGTGCTCAGTTTCCTGCGTGACCTGGCCAAGCGCAGCAAACCCTTCGCCGCCCAGGACCTGGAACAACTGAAGGCGTTCGCCGCCGAACAAGGCTGCCCCGACCTGCAAAGCTGGGACAGCGGTTTCTATGGCGAAAAACTCCGCCAGCAACGTTACAGCGTCGCCCAGGAAGCCCTGCGCGCGTACTTCCCGATCGACAAGGTGCTGGGCGGCCTGTTCACCATCGTGCAACGTCTGTACGGCATCGAGATCGCTGAACTGAAAGGTTTCGACAGCTGGCACCCGGACGTGCGCCTGTTCGAGATCAAGGAAAACGGCCAGCACGTCGGCCGCTTCTTCTTCGACCTCTATGCCCGCGCCAACAAGCGTGGCGGCGCCTGGATGGACGGCGCCCGTGATCGTCGTCGCACCTTCGACGGCGAACTGCAAAGCCCGGTCGCCAACCTGGTGTGCAACTTCACTCCAGCCGACAGCGGCAAGCCAGCGCTGCTGACCCATGACGAAGTCACCACGCTGTTCCATGAATTCGGCCACGGCCTGCATCACCTGCTGACCCGCGTCGAGCACGCCGGCGTGTCGGGCATCAACGGTGTGGCCTGGGACGCCGTCGAGCTGCCGAGCCAGTTCATGGAAAACTGGTGCTGGGAGCCTGAAGGCCTGGCGCTGATTTCCGGCCACTACGAAACCGGTGAGCCGCTGCCCCAGGACCTGCTGGAAAAAATGCTCGCGGCGAAGAATTTCCAGTCCGGCCTGATGATGGTTCGCCAGTTGGAGTTCTCGCTGTTCGACTTCGAGCTGCACGCCACCCACGGTGACGGCCGCAGCGTATTGGAAGTGCTCGAAGGCGTGCGCGAC
>NZ_JAOSHO010000642.1 GCF_025917275.1 Pseudomonas agronomica
CGCTCGATACCCTTCCTGATCCTGATGGTGGCACTGATTCCTTTCACCCGCCTGATCGTCGGCACAACTTATGGCGTGTGGGCCGCCGTGGTGCCACTGGCCATCGCCGCCACGCCGTTTTTTGCGCGTATCGCCGAAGTCAGCCTGCGGGAAGTCGACCACGGCCTGATCGAAGCAGCCCAGGCGATGGGTTGCCGGCGCTGGCACATCGTCTGGCATGTGCTGCTGCCCGAAGCGCTGCCCGGCATCGTCGGCGGCTTTACCATCACGCTGGTGACGATGATCAACTCCTCCGCCATGGCTGGCGCGATCGGCGCCGGCGGCCTCGGCGATATCGCTTACCGGTATGGTTACCAGCGTTTCGACAGCCAGATCATGCTCACGGTGATCGTATTGCTGGTGGCGTTGGTGGCGGTGATTCAACTGGGCGGGGATCGACTGGCGCGGGGTTTGAACAAGCGCTGAAGAGCGCTTCATTTGTGTGGGCGAGCTTGCGGTATAGTCGTCGGACACTCCCCATCCAAAGCCAGCAACCATGAAACACAGCGCCGACGACCTGCACGCTATCACCGCCACGACCCTGGGGCATTACAACGCCGTGGCGGAAAGCTTTCGCGAAGGCACCCGCGATCACGATGTCAGCCAGAACATCGACGCCTTGCTGCGACACCTCCAGGGACAGGCACCGTTTCATATCCTGGATTTTGGCTGCGGTCCCGGGCGTGATTTGCGCACTTTCACCGGCATGGGTCATGTCGCGGTGGGCCTCGATGGGTCCGAGGAGTTCGCGCGCATGGCCCGCCAGGACAGCGGCTGCGAGGTGTGGCAACAGGACTTCCTGCAACTGGACCTGCCGGAGGAACGTTTTGACGGGATCTTCGCCAACGCCGTGCTGTTTCACATTCCTGTCCAGGAACTGCCCCGCGTCCTCAAGCAATTGCACGCCACGCTCAAGCCTGGCGGCGTGCTGTTCAGCTCAAATCCCCGGGGCGAAAACCAGGAAGGCTGGAACGGCCAGCGCTTCGGCGCCTACCACGACCTCTCGGCTTGGCGCACGCTGCTCACGGAGGCGGGGTTTGAAGAGCTGGAGCATTACTACCGGCCAGCGGGACTGCCGCGGGAGCAGCAGCCTTGGTTGGCGAGTGTGTGGCGCAAGATTTGAAAACAGGGACGCCTAGCTCCGTGGGGCCCTGTAGGAGCTGGCGAAGCCTGCGATCTTTTTGGCCTTTCACCTGAGATGCCGTTGAAAAGATCGCAGCCTCGTTGCACTCGTCAGCTCCTACGACCCAACCACTTCTGCGTCAGCTGCTCCAACCGCCCATCGTCCTTGATACGCGCCAAGGCATTGTCCAGGCTGGCCTTGAACGCCGGGTTGCCCTTCTGGAATGGAATGACCAGGTTCGGCGCCGGCCCCTTCTTTTCCTCGGGCTGGAAAGACTGCGCCAGGACCAGCGGACGTTGCGCCTCTTCCTTGCTCGCCAGTAATTGCGCATCCGGTTGGCTATAAGTGGCGCTGGTGTCGAAACGTTCCGCCAGTTCCGGGGTCATTGCTATGTGGTTGATGGCGACGTCGTACTTGCCGCTCTCCACGCCGGACAACAGATCCGTGGCATCGGTAACGACGAAATCAGGCCGGACATCGAGTTCTCCCGCGAGCATCTCACCCAGCTCCACTTCGAAACCGGTGAGCTTGCCGTCCTCCTTGAAATTGAACGGGGCGGTGTTGGCTTCAAGGGCGATTCGCAACTCGCCACGGTCGTTGACGTCGTCGATCAGTTCCGCATGGGCCAGAGGGCTCAACAGGGGTAGCAGGCAGATCAGGCCAGGCAGGAAACGCATGGTCACTCCTAGGTTTTTATACAAGCGAGGCTCGTTTCAGGCTCGCTTTGCTATGGTTATTGCAGCCTTCGACAACGATTGGTCATGAAGTTGTCATGACCAGGCGGATTTCATGGAAAAACTGGAGAAAAAAATGAAAAGCTTTATGTCACGTGCCGCGTTGACCGGTCTGTTGCTGGGAGCCTCGATGCTGGCAAGCGCCGCAACCCCGGCCCCCAAGGGCGCAGAAGTGTTCATCGTTTCCCCTGAAGACGGTGCCACCGTCAGCCAGGAATTCAAGGTCAAGTTCGGCGTCAAGGATATCGCCCTGGCCCCGGCGGGCGACATGACCAAAAACACCGGCCATCATCACCTGCTCATTGATGTGGACAAACTGCCCGCCGCAGGCGCGCCGATTCCGACCGACGCCAACCACATGCACTTCGGCAAGGCGCAAACCGAGGCCACCATCAAACTGGCGCCGGGCAAGCACACCTTGCAGCTCATCCTGGGCGACAGCGGCCATATGCCGTTCGATCCATCGATCGTGTCCGAGAAGATCACTGTCAACGTGAAATAACACCGTATCGACTGACATAACGCCGGTCTTTGTGGGAGCGAGCTTGCTCGCGAT
>NZ_JAOSHO010000643.1 GCF_025917275.1 Pseudomonas agronomica
CTTTCCGTTTGCGGGAATCGAAACTGGCAATGTAAACGTGGGTAAACGCTACTAATACGTAGTTGTATTAAGTAGGGTCCAAACATAAAAAACCCCGGTATTAACCGGGGTTCTTTTTAAGTTCGATTTCAGCCTTTGTAGGCGGCAACCGACTTGGTGATCGCTTCGCGGGCGGCGTCTGCGCCGGCCCAGCCTTCGATCTTGACCCACTTGCCTTTTTCGAGGTCTTTGTAGTTCGCGAAGAAGTGCTCGATCTGCTGGATCAGCAGTGGCGGCAGGTCGGTGTATTCCTTCACGTCGACGTACAGTTGCGACAGTTTGTCGTGTGGTACTGCGATGACTTTGGCATCGCCGCCGCCGTCGTCGGTCATGTTCAGGATGCCGACTGGACGGGCGCGGATGACCGAGCCTGGGGCCACTGGGTAAGGGGTCACGACCAGCACGTCGAGGGGGTCGCCGTCGTCGGCCAGGGTGTTGGGGATGTAACCGTAGTTGGCCGGGTAGAACATCGGGGTGGCCATGAAACGGTCAACGAACAGGCAATCGCTGTCTTTGTCGATTTCGTATTTGATCGGGGCGTGGTTGGCCGGGATTTCGATCGCGACGTAGATGTCGTTCGGCAGGTCTTTGCCAGCCGGAATCTTGCTGTAGCTCATTGGGCGGTGCCCCCGTTAGTTGACCAGATGACTGGTCGGATTGACCAAAAAGTGGCGGCGATTATAGGCATATTCGTCCGCTGATGCCACGTTACCAGGGTCGTAGAGACCTTAGTATGACGCCTGATAGACCGGATCTTCGGCCTGAAGTTGCCGCAGCCGGGCCAACGGATCCTGGCGGTAGAACGCCTTGAGCTGTTCGTACACCTTGGGATAGGCCTGGTGCAGCAGGTCCGGGGCGCTGAAGAAGTATTCGCTGGTGACGGCGAAGAATTCGGCCGGGTTTTCGGCGGCGTAGGGGTCGATGGCGGTTTGTGCGTCGGGGTTGTGGTCGAGTTGGCGGTCGAGGTCGTCGAAGGCTTGCTGCATGGCCTCGGCCCAGTCGCTGACGCGCATGTCGGCGTGCAGCGGTGGCAGGCCGTTGGCGTCGCCGTTGAGCATGTCGAGTTTGTGCGCCAGTTCGTGGATCACCAGGTTGTAGCCGTCCCAGCCACCGCTGGCCATGACGCCGTCCCAGGCCAGGATGATCGGGCCTTGGGGCCAGGCTTCGCCGCTGTGTTCGCCGTCCCACTCGTGTTCGATGCCGCTGGCGTTGCGGTAGCGCTGGGGGCTTAGGAAGTCGTCGGGGTAGAGGACGATTTCGTGGAAGCCTTGGTACCAGTTCAGTTCGCCGAGGTGCATCAGCGGCAACTGGGCCTGGGCGGCGAGCAGCAGGCGTTGTTCCTGGTGCAGTTCGACGCCGGGCAGGGCGGTGAGGTGTTTATCGTGGAGGAACAGGACGCAGGCTTCCCGCAGCCATTGGTCCTCGGCGGCGCTGATGCCGTCGAGGAAGCTCAATTGTTGGCGCACGCGCTGCCAGGTGTCCTCGGCGACGGGGTGTTTGGCGAGGGTGCGTCGGCGGCGCCAGTTGCTCAGGGACCACATGGGCGATCAGCGTGTTTCGGCTTTCGAGGCGCGCTGGTTCAGTTTGCTGCGCACCAGGCTGATGATCATCGGCAGCAGCGACAGCAGGATGATGCCGACCACCAGCAGCGACAGGTTCTGCTTGATGAAGGGCACGTTGCCGAAGAAGTAGCCGAGGGTCACCAGGCCGCCGACCCAGAGGACGGTGCCGAGGACGCTGAAGCCGAGGAAGCGCAGGTAGTTCATCTTGCCGACGCCGGCGACGAAGGGCGCGAAGGTGCGGATGATCGGCAGGAAGCGCGCCAGGGTCACGGTTTTGCCGCCGTGTTTGTCGTAGAAGTCGTGGGTTTGTTGCAGGTAGTCGCGGCGGAAGATTTTCGAGTTGGGGTTGCTGAACAGTTTTTCGCCAGCGGTGCGGCCGATGAGGTAGTTGGTGCTGTCGCCGAGGATGGCCGCGAGCATCAGCAGGCCGGCCAGCAGCAGTGGGTCCATGGCGCCACCGGCGGCGACGGCGCCGGCGATGAACAGCAGGGAGTCGCCGGGCAGGAACGGCATGACCACCAGGCCGGTTTCACAGAAGATCACCAGGAACAGGATGGCGTAGACCCACGTCCCGTAGTTGGTCACCAGCATGTCGAGGTAGACGTCGAGATGCAGGATGAGGTCGAGGGGGTTGAAATCCATGCGTAGCACCTTGGTGGCGGCCCGGCTCGGCGGGCTGGTGGGTCTGGCTTTTGAGTATGACTACAGGGTGTGTAGCTTTTTCTTACAAGCTGGGACGAGCGGCATTATACGGTGGGGATTGTGAAGCGCGTGTTGAGTTTGTAGCGGGGGATTTCTGAGGGAGTGACCGCTTTTGTGGCGAGGG
>NZ_JAOSHO010000644.1 GCF_025917275.1 Pseudomonas agronomica
TCGCGAGCAAGCTCGCTCCCACAAAGGGTTGTGTATTGACAATAAAAAGCCCGCCCGGCATCACTGCCGGGCGGGCTTTTTCATGAGGTCAGGTGTTACTCGGTAGCGAGCACACCACGACGCACCTGGTCGCGCTCGATCGATTCGAACAAGGCCTTGAAGTTGCCCTCGCCGAAGCCGTCGTCGCCCTTGCGCTGGATGAACTCGAAGAACACCGGGCCCATCAGGGTTTCCGAAAATATCTGCAGCAGCAGGCGCTTATCGCCCTGCTCGGACGCACCGTCCAGCAGAATGCCACGCGATTGCAGCTCACCGACAGGTTCACCATGGTTCGGCAGGCGGCCTTCGAGCATTTCGTAGTAGGTATCCGGCGGCGCGGTCATGAAGCGCATGCCGATTTTCTTCAACTGGTCCCACGTCTTGATCAGGTCGTCGGTGAGGAACGCCACGTGTTGGATGCCCTCGCCGTTGAACTGCATCAGGAACTCTTCGATCTGGCCGGCGCCCTTGGACGATTCTTCGTTCAACGGGATGCGAATCATGCCGTCCGGAGCGGTCATCGCCTTGGAGGTCAGGCCGGTGTATTCGCCCTTGATGTCGAAGTAGCGGATCTCGCGGAAGTTGAACAGCTTCTCATAGAAGTTCGCCCAATAGGCCATGCGCCCGCGATACACGTTGTGGGTCAGGTGATCGATGATTTTCAGGCCCGCGCCCACCGGGTTGCGGTCGACGCCTTCGAGGAACACGAAATCGATGTCATAGATCGAGCTGCCTTCGCCGAAACGGTCGATCAAGTACAACGGCGCACCACCGATGCCCTTGATCGCCGGCAGGTTCAGCTCCATCGGGCCGGTTTCGATATGGATCGGCTGGGCGCCAAGCTCCAGGGCGCGCTTGTAGGCTTTTTGCGAGTCCTTGACCCGGAACGCCATGCCGCACACCGACGGGCCGTGCTCGGCTGCGAAATACGAAGCCACGCTGTGGGGTTCGTTGTTGAGGATCAGGTTGATTGCGCCCTGGCGATACAGGTGCACATCCTTGGAGCGGTGGGTGGCGACTTTGGTGAAGCCCATGATCTCGAAGATCGGCTCCAGGGTGTTGGGCGTAGGGGACGCGAATTCGATGAATTCAAAGCCCATCAGGCCCATCGGGTTTTCGTATAGATCTGCCATGTCGGCGCCTCATCATGCTTATCAATTAACAGGAAACGTTAGTTGCCAGTGATGCTGAGGGCACGGGGCGGCGCGCAGGAGATGCCACGAACGCTGCGGGCGAGGAAATCGCCATAGATCAGTTGAAACCCAAGTATCTTCATTGTCGACCCAAGGCTCTTGCGGGCGAGGCTTCTGCTGCCAGAAGACGTTATTCTTATATGCGTAAATCGATTCTACACAGCGTAACTGGATTTGTCCGCCTTCTGTATCAAATCGCCTTTTGCGCCGACCGTGCAAGGGGTTTGTTGCAGAGGAAAATGCCCGCCAGAATCACGCCACCGCCGACGCACATCAGGGCCGTGAGCCGCTCGTCCAGCAACAACGCCCCCAGCAACACCGCCGTCAGCGGATTGAGTGCGATGAACACGCCGGAACGGGTTGCGCCAATCCGGCGAATGCCGTCGTACCAGGCGATGTAGGCCAGGGCCGAGCCCAACACACCGAGGTACAACAGGCTCAGCCATTGCCGGGTGTCCAGCGTGGTCAACGCCTCGAAGCGAACCTCGCCCACCGTCGCGCAGGCCGCCCACAACATCAGTGTGCCCAACAAAATCGACCAGGTGACCGTCTGCAACGGGCCAAGGCTTTCATTGAGGCTCCGGGAAAACAGCGAATAAATGCCCCACCCCAACACACAGCCAAAAATCAGCAGGTCGCCGGTCCAGCCCTGTCCCGTTGCCTGCAACAAGGAAGGGTCACGACTGACGATCACCAACCCCGCGCCGCCGATGCACAGCGCGATGCCGGTGATTTTCAAGCGCCCCAACCGCTCCTTGAACAGCCACCAGGACGCCAACCCGATCACGGCCGGATTCAATGCCACGATCAGCGAGGCGCGCGACGCGCTGATGTATTGCAGGCCATAAAAGAAGCACAGGTTGTAGAAAAAGATACCGAAAAACCCCAGTGCCGCCAGTTGCACGCCCTGCTTCAGGCTGGGCCTGGCCAGGGGAATGCCGGCCAAGCCCAGAAACAACAACAGCGCTGTGCTCGCCAGCAGGAACCGCAGGCTGGCGGCGAACAGGGGCGTCAGGGCGTCGGAGAGAATCCGCCCGGCCACGAAGGTCCCGCCCCAGATCATCGTGACCATGGCGAGCTTCAGATAGACCGGAAGGTCTGAAGGGATTGGGACGGTTTGTTCGAGGGTTTTCATGGTTTCACCACGTTGAATAGGACGAATTACCTGTGGCGAGGGAGCTTGCTCCCGC
>NZ_JAOSHO010000645.1 GCF_025917275.1 Pseudomonas agronomica
GGCGTGGGCGTTCTGGAAGCCGAAGATGATGCCGGTCTTGCCCTGTTCCTTGGCGCGACGGATGTCGGCGGTGGTCTTCACCGGAATCACCAGGTCGCTGTTCTCGCGGATCAGTTTCTGGCTGGCAACGATGTTATTGATGGTGGCCTGGAAACCTTCCCACACCGACACGGTGCAGTTGGCTGCGGTCAGGCCGCCCTTGCGCATGTCTTCGAACAGGTCGCGGTTCCACTTGGCAATGATCAGCCCGTCGATAACGATGCTGTCGGCGTGCAATTCGGCTGGGCTCATCAGGCAGTCCCCTTGTTGGCGATTCATGCGCCGAATCGTGTGCCGGCGCTTTGGGGCCAGCATATGCCGGAGGGCGGTGGCGACCGGGTGCAAAAACGACAGGGGAATTGCCGAAAGCGTCAATCCGCGACAATGGGGTGCGACAGGTCCCGTCTGCCCATCTGTTAATTACTCGGCGCTTGCGCCAGAATCCGCGGCACCACTGGCTTTAACTGGACTGAGCGACAACCGATGAAATCGATTCTCTTCGCCCTGGCACTGATCAGCACCGTCGCCCACGCGACCGAAGACACCGAGCCCAACCCCTGCGACGAAGTTGAAAACGACGTCCAGACCCTGGCCTGCTCGGTCTACGGAAAAAAAGCGGCCGAACAGTTGCTCAACGAAAACCTGCAAAGTCTCAACGAGCGCCTGCAAACCCGCTACGGCAGCGACAAGGCCCAGCTCAGCGACATCACCGCCAAGATCAAGACCGCCCAGCAACTGTGGCAAAAACAGCGCGAAGCCGATTGCGCCATCGCCGCCTTCCCGGCCAAACCTGGCAGCGACGCCTACAAAATCGCCGAAAACGACTGCATGGCCCAGGTGAGCGATGATCGGTCGGAGTTTTTGGAGTCGATTGGGCAGGAGTAACTCATTCTATGAATAACAACTTGATTCCCCATGAAGTCGTCAGCCATATCGTTGACGGCGCAACCACTGTCCACGCCTGGCGCGAACACCTGAACCTGACTCAAGATGAAGTCGCCAAGCGCCTGGGTATTTCCCAACTGGCGTTTGCCCAGCAAGAGTCTGTGGCCAAACCTCGCCGGGCCACTCGTGAAAAGATTGCTATTGCCTTTGGCATCCACGCTGACCAACTGGAACTATAAGTCCCGAGAGAACACGCTCTCCAAGGATGAATCAGCCATCTTTATCGCCATCGTGCTGGGCATCGAAGCCGGTCGTCGGGTCGGCAACCGTCACCTGGCCCAGGACCCGGACGGCGCTCGCCAGGGCATCGGGGCCATCGAAGGCGCGGTGTTTGGCCTGCTGGCGCTGCTGATTGCCTTTACCTTCTCCGGCGCGGCTTCGCGCCTGGATCAGCGCCGTGCATTGATCGTCGCCGAAACCAACGCCATGGGCACGGCCTGGTTGCGCCTGGACCTGCTGCCGGCCAGCGAACAACCCGAGATTCGCCAGGCGTTCCGGGACTATGTCGACGCCCGCATCGAGTACTACCGCGACCTGCGCGAGGACGAAGTCGACGAAGCGGCCCATGACCGAGCCAACGACTTGCAGCAAACCATTTGGAAACGCACCGTCGCCGCCCTGCAACAGATGCCCACCCCGACCCTGGGCACACCTGTGCTACAGGCGCAAAACGAAATGATCGACCTCACCACCACCCGCGCCGTGGCCCACGAAACCCATCCGCCCCTGACCATTTACCTGATGCTGGTGACCATGACCCTGATCAGCGCCCTGCTGATTGGCTACGGCATGGCCGGCACCCGGCAGCGCAACTGGCTGCACAGCCTCGGCTACGCGGCGGTGATGGTTTGCGTGCTGTATGTGATCCTGGATTTCGAATACCCGCGCTTTGGCGTGATCCGGGTCGATTATTTCGACAAAATCATGCTGGACCTGCGGGCGAGCATGAATTGACCAAGGCGGATAAACTGGCGCTCCAGACCTCCCGAATCCAAGGCCAAGCATGATCATCTGCGGCATCGAAATCAAAGGCAGCGAAGCGATCATCGCCGTTGCCACCCTGGACCAGCAGGCGTTGAGTCACGTTGCGCTGAACACCAAGAAAATCACCCTGGACGACGATGACGAAGCCGCCAACGTCAAGGCCTTCGCCGCCCAGGTGCGGGCGTTCGTGACGGACAACGGCATCGAACGCATCGCCATCAAGAAGCGCAGCAAGAAAGGTGAGTTCGCGGGTGGGCCGACCACGTTCAAGATCGAAGGGGTGTTCCAACTGCTCGAAGGCTGCGAGGTGACGTTGCTGTCGCCACAGACCATCAATGCGCAGAGCAAGAAACATGACTTCGCCCTGCCGGCGACGCTGAACAAATATCAGCACGAGGCCTATAAAGCAGCCTGCTCGGCGCTGATGAAGAAATAACCCATACCT
>NZ_JAOSHO010000646.1 GCF_025917275.1 Pseudomonas agronomica
GCGGGAGCAAGCTCCCTCGCCACAAAAGCTCGGGGTCGCGGGGTTATTGAGCCAACCACCCGCCATCGATATTCCACGCCGCGCCGCGCACCTGGCTCCCGGCTTCGCTGCAGAGGAACAGCACCAGTTCCCCCAGTTGCGGCGGGGTGACGAATTCCAGGGACGGTTGCTTCTCGGCCAGCAAATCATGCTGGGCCTGTTGCGGGTCCACACCCGTGGCGATGCGATCGTCGATCTGCTTCTGCACCAGCGGCGTCAGCACCCAGCCCGGGCAGATGGCGTTGCAGGTCACGTTGCTGGTGGCGGTTTCCAGGCCGACCACCTTGGTCAGGCCGATCACCCCATGCTTGGCTGCGACGTACGCCGCCTTGCCCACCGAACCGACCTGGCCGTGCACCGAGGCGATGTTGACGATCCGTCCCCAGCCCTTGACGCGCATGCCCGGCAGGCTCAGGCGGGTGGCGTGGAACACCGAGGACAGGTTGATGGCGATGATCGAATCCCAGCGTTCCACCGGAAAATCCTCCACGGCGGCCACATGCTGGATGCCGGCGTTGTTCACCAAAATGTCGACGCCGCCAAATTCGCGCTCGGCGTAGGCGAACATGTCGGCGATCTGCGCCGGGTCGCTGACATCGGCCGGATGATGGCCAACTTTTACACCGTGTTGCGCGACTTCGGCGATGACCGCCGACGCATCGCCAAAGCCGTTGAGGATCAGGTTGGCGCCGGCCTTGGCCAGGCCCAGGGCGATGCCCAGGCCGATGCCGCTGGTGGAGCCGGTGACCAGGGCGGTCTTGCCCGCAAGAGTGGTTGTCATAGGGAACCTCACACAATGCCAGTGGCGTAGAACACACCGATCACGAAGAACACCGCGAGGGTCTTGATCAGCGTAATGCAGAAAATGTCTTTGTAGGCTTCGCGGTGGGTCAGCCCGGTCACCGCCAGCAAGGTGATCACCGCGCCGTTGTGGGGCAGGGTGTCCATGCCGCCGCTGGCCATGGCGGCCACCCGGTGCAGCACTTCCAGCGGGATGTTGGCGGCATTGGCAGCGTTGATGAAGGTTTGCGACATCGCCGCCAGGGCGATGCTCATGCCACCCGACGCGGAGCCGGTAATGCCCGCCAACAGCGTCACGGTCACGGCTTCGTTGACCAGCGGATTAGGGATGCTCTTGAGCCAGTCGGCCAGCACCAGGAAACCCGGCAAGGAGGCGATCACCGCACCGAAACCGTATTCCGAGGCAGTGTTCATGGCCGCGAGCAACGCACCGCCCACCGCGCTCTTGCTGCCTTCGGCGAGTTTGCTGCGAATGGCCCGGAAACCGAACAGCAGCACCATGACGATGCCCACCAGCAAGGCCGCTTGCACGGCCCAGATCGCGGTGAGCTTGGCGACGTCGCTGGTCACCGGTGCCGCCATGCCCGGCAGCGCCAGGCTGTGGGTCTTGCCGTACCACTGGGGAATCCACTGGGTGAACAGCAGGTTCATGATCCCCACCGCCAGCAGCGGTGAAACGGCGACCCAGGGGTTGGGCAGCTTGATGTCTTCGGCGGTTTCCGGCTCGTTGCGCAGCTCGGTGCCGTAGCCTTCGCCCAGGCGCAGGGCCTTGTTGCGCTGGCGCTGCAAGAACAGCATGCCGATGCTGAACACGAACAGCGTACCAATCACCCCGAGCCACGGCGCCGCCCAGGCGGTGGTGTTGAAGAAGGTGCTCGGGATGATGTTCTGGATCTGCGGCGTGCCGGGCAGGGCGTCCATCGTGAACGAAAACGCGCCGAGGGCGATGGTGGCCGGGATCAGCCGCTTGGGGATATTGCTCTGGCGGAACATCTCGGCCGCGAACGGGTACACCGCGAAGACCACGACGAACAGCGACACGCCGCCATAAGTGAGCAGTGCGCAGACCAGCACGATCACCAACATGGCCTGGCGCGTGCCCAGGAGGCGAATCGCCGCCGCAACGATCGAGCGGGAGAAACCAGACAGCTCGATCAGCTTGCCGAACACCGCGCCCAGCAGGAATACCGGGAAGTACAACTTGATGAACCCGACCATTTTTTCCATGAACACCCCGGTGAATGCAGGGGCGACGGCGGACGGATCGGTGAGCAGGACGGCGCCGAGGGCGGCGATGGGGGCAAAGAGGATAACGCTGTAGCCACGGTAGGCGGCAACCATCAGCAGCGCGAGGGCTGCCAAGGCAATGATCACACTCATGGTGTGTCTCCTGGATTGTTATTTTTGTGGGTGATGCTGTGGGGAGGGCTATAGCGAGTTTTGTGCCAGATGGCTAACTTGCTGAAATATAAGGGATTTAGTTGGGGTGGTGAGAAGGGTTTGTGAATTTTGTCTCTGTTTCGAGATTTTTTGTTGGGTTTGCTGGCCTCATCGCGAGCAAGCTCGCTCC
>NZ_JAOSHO010000647.1 GCF_025917275.1 Pseudomonas agronomica
GAGCTCCTGCGCGCAAACCAGACGCTACAACCCACCCGTGGCCTGAAACCCCACACCCAGCGCCGTGAACAACGACAACGGCAACAACAAGGTATCGAGCAGCGCACTGCCCGGCAGATCGAGCCCTGGATAGCTTGGCGCCTCGGCCCCAAAACGGTCCTTGGCGCAGCAGCCACCGTTCAGTGCATACAAATCCAGGCGCGTCCCCGCGTACACCACCGGCGCCCCCGGCTTCGCGGCGTCGAGGGTGCGGGCGGTGGCGCAGCCGGCCAGTTGCAGCGCCAGCAGCACGATCAGCAGCTTATTCATCACTGCTCAAATGATGCTCGCCCCAACGCGGCAGCATGTCCTGGGGAATGTTCAGCAGATTGAGAATCCGAGCCACTACGAAATCGATCAGGTCATCGATGGTCTGCGGCTGGTGATAGAAACCCGGCGACGCCGGCAGGATGGTCACGCCCATGTTCGACAGCTTGAGCATGTGCTCCAGGTGAATGCTCGAATATGGCGCTTCCCGCGGCACCAGGATCAACTGGCGGCGTTCCTTGAGCGTGACGTCGGCCGCCCGCTCGATCAGGTTGTTGCAGGCCCCGGTGGCAATCGCCGACAGCGTGCCGGTGGAACACGGCACCACCACCATCGCCGCTGGCGCACCGGAGCCCGAGGCCACTGGCGACATCCAGTCTTCCTTGCCATACACGCGGATCTGCCCCGCCGCTGCACCGGTGTATTCGGTGAGGAAGGCCTGCATCATCTGGGTCTTGGGGGGCAGGGTCACATCCGTCTCGGTGGCCATCACCAGTTGCGCAGCCTTGGAGATGAGGAAGTGCACCTCGCGGTCCTCGCGCACCAGGCAATCGAGCAGGCGCAAGCCGTACTGGGCGCCGGACGCACCGGTCATCGCCAGCGTGATGCGCTCCGGGCCGCCGTCCTGCAAACGAGTGTTCATTTCAGCGCCTCGGCCAGTTTGCCGTGCAGGCCGCCGAAGCCGCCGTTGCTCATGATCACCACGTGAGTGCCGGGCTGGGCCTGGCTCTTCACGCGCTCGATGATGCCTTCCAGGGAGTCGCTGACAATCGACGGCACCGTGCACAGCGCAGCGGTGGCAGCGAGGTCCCAGCCCAGGTTGGCCGGTGCGTACCAGATCACCTGGTCGGCATCGACCACGCTTTCCGGCAGGCCGTCACGGTGGGCGCCGAGCTTCATGGAGTTGGAACGCGGCTCGATGATCGCGATCAGCGGCGCATCGCCGATGCGCTTGCGCAAGCCGTCGAGCGTGGTGGCGATGGCAGTCGGGTGATGGGCGAAATCGTCGTAAATGGTGATGCCGCGTACCTCGGCGACTTTCTCCATCCGCCGCTTCACGCTTTTGAACGCGCTCAACGCGGCGATCCCCATGGACGGCACCACGCCAACATGACGGGCCGCCGCCAGGGTCGCCAGGGCGTTAGCGACGTTGTGCTGGCCGGTCATGCCCCATTCGACTATGCCTTGGGACTGGCCCTCGAACATCACTTCGAACTCAGAACCGTCATCCTTGAGCAACTTCACTTGCCACTGCCCACCCGCGCCGGTGGTTTGCACCGGGGTCCAGCAGCCCATCTCGATGACGCGCTGCAACGCCGGCTCGGTGGTCGGATGAATCACCAGGCCTTCGCTGGGGATGGTGCGCACCAAATGATGGAATTGCCGCTCGATGGCCGGCAGATCGGGGAAAATATCGGCGTGATCGAACTCAAGGTTGTTGAGGATCGCCGTGCGTGGACGGTAATGGACGAATTTTGAGCGCTTATCGAAAAACGCGCTGTCGTATTCGTCGGCTTCGATCACGAAGAACGGCGTCCCGCCCAGGCGCGCCGACACGGAGAAGTTCTGCGGCACGCCACCGATCAGGAAGCCCGGGCTCATGCCCGCGTGCTCCAACACCCAGGCGAGCATGCTGCTGGTGGTGGTCTTGCCATGGGTGCCGGCCACGGCCAGGACCCAACGGCCCTGCAACACGTGATCGGCCAGCCACTGCGGCCCGGACACATACGGCAGGCCTTTGTTGAGCACGTATTCCACCGCCGGGTTGCCACGGGACATGGCGTTGCCGATGACCACCAGGTCCGGCGCCGGGTCCAATTGCGCCGGGTCATAGCCTTGGGTCAGTTCGATGCCCTGGGCTTGCAGTTGAGTGCTCATCGGCGGGTAGACGTTGGCGTCGGAACCGGTCACATGATGGCCCAGCTCCTTGGCCAGGACCGCCATCGAACCCATGAAAGTGCCGCAAATACCGAGAATATGGATGTGCATAGTCGACCTCGTAAACATGGCCGCAGGTTAGCGTAGGGAGGGGAAAATCGCACCTTGTGTTTAGCCTTCACGCCGAGATCCACTGTGGGAGCGAGCCTGCTCGCGA
>NZ_JAOSHO010000648.1 GCF_025917275.1 Pseudomonas agronomica
TCGCGAGCAAGCTCGCTCCCACAAGGGCTCACCGGCACATGACAGCTACTGCACCGGATCACTCGTCGGCTTGGCTATGATCGCCTTCAACTCGCTGGTCATCGGGAATTCCAGGTTCAGCCCCTTCGGCGGGATCGGCTGCTGGAACCAACGCTCATAGATCGCGTTGATTTCCCCTGACTTGTACAGGTCCGCCAGGGTCGCGTTGACCAGCGCGAGGAATTGCGGATCGTCCTTGCGCACCATGCAGCTGTAGATTTCCCGCGACTGTTCTTCTCCGACCACGACCCATTTGTGTGGATCGCGCGCCTTGGCCCTTTCACCGTAAAGCAGCGCGTCGTCCATGTAGAACGCCGCCGCCCGCCCGGTCTCGAGCATCTGGAAGGCTTCGCCGTGGTCCTTGGCACTGATCACGAACATATCGACCTTGTTGTCCTGGTTGTAGCTTTTCAGGAACCGCTCGTTGGTGGTGCCGGCGGTGGTCACCACGTTCTTGCCGCGCAGGTCGGCGAAGCTGTGGATGCCGCTGTCCTTGGCTGTCAGCAACTGCCCCTTCACGTAGATGAAACCGTAGGAAAACGCCACTTGCTTCTGCCGTTCGGCGGTCACGCCGGTGGAACCGCACTCCAGGTCCACGGTGCCGTTCTGCACCAGCGGGATGCGGGTCTGGGACGTCACCAGGTTGTACTTCACGTTCAGTTGCGGCAGCGCCAGTTGTTGCTGGATGCGCTCGACGATCTTGCTTGCCAGCTCCACCGAATAGCCCATCGGCTTGCCGCTGTTGTCCGCGACGTAGGAAAACGGCACCGAGGCGTCGCGATAGCCCAGGGTGATGCTCTTGCTGCTGGCGATCTTGCCCAGCGTGCCGGCCGGCGGCGCTTCATTGGCGAATGCCGGGGCGCTCAGCAGCAGGCTCAGGGTACAGCCGATCAACGTGATTTTTTGCATTGTTATTCTCCGTTGCGGGTGGGTCAGGCGGCGCGTGGCGCGAGGCCTCGCATGTCGATGGAAGGTGTACGTTGGCGGATCAGTTCACTGAGCAAGCAGCCGCTGCCGCACGCCAGGGTAAAGCCCAAGGCGCCATGACCCAGGTTGAGCCACAGGTTGCGATAGCCGGTAGCGCCAATCAGTGGCACGCCGCTGGGCGTGGCCGGACGCATGCCCGCCCACTCGACGGCATGCTCGTAATCCCCGGCCAGCGGGAAGGTTTCCATGGCCTGGCGGCGGATCAGGGCCAGGCGCCTGGGGTCCGGTGCCGGATCAAAACCGACGATGTCGACCATCGCCGCCACTCGCAGT
Source organism: Pseudomonas agronomica (assembly GCF_025917275.1). Taxonomy (GTDB): domain Bacteria; phylum Pseudomonadota; class Gammaproteobacteria; order Pseudomonadales; family Pseudomonadaceae; genus Aquipseudomonas; species Aquipseudomonas agronomica. The sequence goes on from NZ_JAOSHO010000648.1 coordinate 1,300, forward strand.
TGTTTGCCGATGCGAGCGTAGACGACCTTGCGGTCATAGTCGGTGATGCTCAGTTCCGGCGCCCGGTGCCGCGCCTCGATCGGAACCGTCAGGCTGTAGCCCTTGAGCGGATATAACGGCAATCGCAGCCCTGGCAATGCGAGCGCTGCGCTGCGATGGCCGGCGGCAATCACCAAGGCGTCCACGTCCAGGCGATGCCCGCCCAGGTCGATTGCCTGCACCGTGCCGTTGGCATGATGGATAGCGGTCACCGCACGCCCTAGCAAAAACTCGCAGCGCCCCGAAGCCCGGAGCCGCGCCGCCAATTGCAGGCAGAACGCATGGCAATCGGCGGCCTCCTCGTCCGGCGTATAGATCCCGCCCACGAACGGCACGTCGGCCAGTGCCGGCTCCAGGCTGGCGCATTCCGCAGGGCCCAATATTTGCTGATGACCAAGGTCAGTCACCCGTCGCCTAGCATGTTCGAAATGGCCGGCATTTCGAAACGTCACCAACTTGCCGTTGCGCCGCCAGTCGAAACCGTCGAGGCGATCCTCTTCGCGCCAAGTCTGCAATGTCGCCTGGCTCAGCAACGCCAGGCGCAACAGGTGCTCACCGTTGCGGCGATTGACCGAGGTCCGGCACGCCCCGATGAATGCCGCCATCCAGCGCCATTGGCCCGGGTCGAGGCGCGGGCGCAACTTCAGAGGCGAATCCGCGCGCAGCATCCAGCCCAGGGCCTGCCAGGGCACCCCGGCATCCGCGAGTGGCGCGACGTAGCGATAGGACAACTGGCCGCCATTGGCGAAACTGGTTTCGCTGCCCAACGCGTCCCGAGCTTCGACAAGCGTGACGTCGATGCCTTCGCGAACCAGCGCATAAGCCGTCGCCAGCCCGATCACGCCGCCACCGATGATGCAAACCCGCTGAGCCATGTCCGTCTCACACCTGTTTCGAATGGCCCAAGGTTAGGATCGGATGACAGCGTTCGAACAATGAATAAAGATGGGCCTCCTATAAACAAAGGTTATGGGCTCTCCATGCGCCTTCGTCATATCGAGATTTTCCAGGCCATCCGCCAGACCGGCTCCATCAGCGGCGCCGCCCAGTTGCTGC
>NZ_JAOSHO010000649.1 GCF_025917275.1 Pseudomonas agronomica
GGAAAGCCCGACACCGCATTCATGGCGTCGAAATTACCCCAAATCGATGACAGGGAGCTATAGGACAGCGAACGTGCCTTGCGCTTTTGCGACCAGCTTGTCGCCCTGCATCACCTCGGCCTCCACCACCAGCGTGCGCCGGCCCGGGTGGATGACCCGGGCGGTGCACAACACCTCGCCGTCGGACACGGCGCGGATGTAGTTGATCTTGCACTCGATGGTCGCGCTCTGCTGATCGAAGCCATGGACACTGGAGCAAGCCAGGCCCATGGCGATGTCCACCAGGCTGAACAGCGCACCGCCGTGCAGCTTGCCGCCACGATTGCGCAACTCGGGTTCGAGACCCAGGGCGACTTGCGCCACCCCGTTCCCGAGGCTGTGCAGGCGGCAGCCGAGCAGCTTGAAAAACGCGCTCTCCACCAACCCGGCTGGCGCGTCCATCAGCGTTTCTTCAACTGCTTGGCGTTGGCGAACAGCGAGGCCATGGCGTTGTTGGCCGGGGCTGCCGTGGTGGTCTCCTTGCGCGGTGCGGTGTTCTGCGACTGGCGTGGCGCGGCGCCTGGGCGAGCACCGCGGGCACCGTCGACCTTCTCGCCCGGCGTGTCGCTCATGCGCATCGACAGGCCAACGCGTTTGCGCGGGATGTCGACTTCCATGACCTTCACTTTCACCACATCACCGGCCTTCACGGCTTCGCGCGGGTCCTTGATGAATTTTTCCGACAGTGCCGAGATGTGGACCAGACCGTCCTGGTGCACGCCGATGTCGACGAACGCGCCGAAGTTGGTCACGTTGGTCACCACGCCTTCGAGGATCATGCCCGGTTGCAGGTCCTTGAGGTCTTCGACACCTTCCTGGAATTCAGCGGTCTTGAACTCCGGACGTGGGTCGCGGCCCGGTTTCTCCAGCTCTTGCAGGATGTCGGTGACGGTGGGCAGGCCGAAGGTTTCGTCGGTGAACTTCTTCGGGTCCAGGCGCTTGAGGAACGCGGCGTCGCCAATCAGCGAGCGGATGTCGCGGTCGGTCTGGGCGGCGATGCGTTGCACCAGCGGATAGGCTTCCGGGTGGACCGCGGAGGAATCCAGCGGGTTGTCGCCGTTCATGACGCGCAGGAAACCGGCGGCCTGTTCGAAGGTTTTTTCACCCAGGCGCGGGACTTTCTTCAGCGCGGCGCGGGTCTTGAATGCACCGTGTTCGTCACGGTGGGTGACGATGTTCTGCGCCAGCGTGGCGTTCAGGCCGGAGATTCGCGCCAGCAGCGCCACCGAAGCGGTGTTCACGTCCACGCCCACGGCGTTCACGCAATCTTCCACCACGGCGTCCAGGCCACGGGCCAGTTTCAGTTGGGAAACGTCGTGCTGGTATTGGCCGACGCCGATGGATTTCGGATCGATCTTCACCAGCTCCGCCAACGGATCCTGCAGGCGACGGGCGATCGACACCGCACCGCGGATCGACACGTCCAGGTCCGGGAATTCCTTGGAAGCCAGTTCCGACGCCGAATAAACCGAAGCACCGGCCTCGGAGACCATGACCTTGGTCATTTTCATGGCCGGGTATTTCTTGATCAGCTCGGCGGCCAGCTTGTCGGTCTCGCGGCTGGCGGTGCCGTTGCCGATGGCGATCAGGTCCACCGAATGCTTGGCGCACAGGGCGGCGAGCACGGCAATGGTCTGGTCCCATTTGTTGTGCGGCACGTGCGGGTAGACCGTGGCGTGGTCCAGCAGTTTGCCGGTCGAGTCCACCACCGCCACCTTGCAACCGGTGCGCAGGCCCGGGTCGAGGCCCAGGGTGGCGCGCGGGCCGGCCGGTGCGGCTAGCAGCAGGTCGTGCAGGTTGTGGGCGAACACGTTGATCGCCTCGGTCTCGGCGTTGTCGCGCAGCTCGCCCAGCAAGTCGGTTTCCAGGTGGGTATAGAGCTTGACCTTCCAGGTCCAGCGCACCACTTCGGCCAGCCATTTATCGGCGGCGCGGTTCTGGTTCTGGATGCCGAACTGCTGGCCGATCATGCCTTCGCACGGGTGCATGGTGCCGGGCAGTTCTTCGCCGACCTTCAGCGCGGAACTGAGAATGCCTTCGTTACGGCCACGGAAAATCGCCAGGGCACGGTGGGATGGCATGCTCTTGAGCGGTTCGTCGTGCTCGAAATAGTCGCGGAACTTGGCGCCTTCCTCTTCCTTGCCGGCGATGACGCGGGCGCTGAGAGTGGCTTCCTGCTTGAGGAAATTGCGCAGCTTCTCCAACAGGTTGGCGTCTTCGGCGAAACGCTCCATGAGGATGTACTTGGCGCCTTCCAGCGCGGCTTTCACATCCGCCACGCCTTTTTCCGCATCGATAAAGCGCGCGGCTTCGATTTCGGGGGCCAGGTTCGGATCGTTGAACAGGCCG
>NZ_JAOSHO010000065.1 GCF_025917275.1 Pseudomonas agronomica
GCGCCCGCATCGGTGTCGGCGTTTCGCTCGGTCAGAATGTGTTTGTGGGCAACAAGGTCGTGATCGGCGACCGCTGCAAGGTCCAGAACAATGTGTCGGTCTACGACAATGTCACGCTGGAGGAGGGTGTGTTCTGCGGCCCTAGCATGGTCTTCACCAATGTCTACAATCCGCGTTCGCTGATCGAGCGCAAGGACCAGTACCTCGATACGCTGGTAAAAAAGGGCGCGACGCTTGGCGCCAATTGCACCATCGTCTGCGGCGTTACCATTGGTGAGTATGCCTTTGTCGGCGCCGGCGCGGTCATTAACAAAGATGTACCGGCCTATGCATTGATGGTGGGTGTGCCCGCACGACAGATTGGCTGGATGAGCGAATTTGGCGAGCAGCTGCAGTTGAACGAGCAGGGCGAGGCATTCTGCTCGCATACGGGGGCGCGCTACGAGCTGAACGGAAAACTTTTGAACAAGACGGATGCCTGAGCATGATTGAATTTATTGACCTGAAAAGCCAGCAAGCACGTATCAAGGACAGGATCGATGCTCGCATTCAGCGTGTCTTGAACCATGGCCAGTACATTCTCGGCCCAGAGGTAGCGGAGCTTGAGGAAAAACTTGCTCAGTTTGTCGGCGCCAAACACTGCATAACCTGCGCCAACGGCACCGACGCCTTGCAAATCGCTCAAATGGCGCTGGGAATTGGGCCGGGCGATGAAGTTATAACACCAGGCTTCACCTATATTGCGACCGCCGAGACAGTTGCATTATTGGGTGCAAAACCAGTATATGTGGATATCGATCCGCGCACATATAATCTTGATCCGCAAAAACTGGAAGCAGCAATTACGCCCCGTACGAAAGCCATCATTCCGGTTTCTCTATACGGGCAGTGTGCGGACTACGATGCGATCAACGCAATTGCCGCCAAATATTCAATCCCGGTAATCGAAGACGCAGCACAAAGCTTTGGTGCTACCTACAAAGGGAAACGCTCCTGCAATCTCACTACAATAGCGTGCACCAGCTTCTTTCCAAGCAAACCACTAGGGTGTTATGGGGACGGTGGTGCGATTTTTACCAATGACGACGATGTGGCCAAGGTACTTCGTCAGATTTCCCGACACGGGCAGGACCGCCGCTATCATCATGTTCGTGTGGGAGTTAACAGTCGCCTGGATACGCTGCAAGCCGCGATTCTGTTGCCTAAACTTGAAATATTTGAGGAAGAGCTCGGGCAACGTCAGCGAATTGCAAGTTTGTACGGTGAGTCACTCAAGGCCTTGCGGGTAGAGTCTATTCCTTATGTGGAAGAGTGGAACACCAGTGCCTATGCTCAATATACAATTCTCGTTGACCAGCGCGATCAGTTACAAGAGAAGTTGAAGAAACAGGGAATTCCTACGGCTGTTCATTACCCTATTCCTTTGAACAAGCAGCCTGCTGTGGCAGATGCGAGCGTGCAGCTACCTACGGGCGACCGCGTCGCAGAACGGGTAATGAGTTTACCAATGCATCCTTATCTGGGTGACGAGGCTGTGGCAACTATTTGTGCTGCGGTCGCTGGTTAGAATGTATATCTCTTTAAAGATTGATAAAGCAGCTGTTTTGAACGCTTTATTATTTTTTAGCTATTTTGCTCTTTTGCTATGGGTAAATAATAATTATCTGTATTTGTTATATGACTATATGGGGGCTTCCCAGAGAGGTTTAGATGGCCTTGAGCTGGTTTACTTGATGTTTTTAGCCTTGGGAAGTTCTCTCTTATGTGGCTCAAGTATAAGTAAACCTGGGGATATCGTTGTAGTATTGCTATTTTTGATTGTCGTGCCTCATGCGCTTGTTTTGAACGGGGCAAACACATTTTACCCCGAGGCTAGTCCATTCTCGGGGTTGAGCGTATCAGTTTTAATGGGTGTCGCACTTATTTCGATAGTCAATAAAGTTAAATTTCGTCCTGATACAGGTCAGCCCAATAGTGGTGTAAGATATTTGTCTATTGTTTCGGTAATAAATATAATTGTTTTGGCGTTTATTCTGCTTAAGAGCGCATCTTTCTTTTCCCTTGATTTTTCTGGCCAATACGTACGGCGCTCAATTGCAAGAGATATTTTCTCACCAGGCTCTATAGAGGGTTACATAGCGTCGATTGGGACGCAGGCGTTCTTCCCTGTTCTATTTGCTTGGGGGGTCTATAAGAAGTCCAAGTTCTTTTTTTGGCTTGGAGTTATTAATGTCTTGGTCCTATGGGGGGCTTTTGGGCAAAAATACCCGTTTATTGTTATATTGTTTGTCTATGCTCTGATGACCTATTTTAGATATAACGGGAAAGTCAATATCTCTTGGTTGTTGTTCGGTGCATTAGGATTGTTGATCGCAGGTTGCCTGGAGTTCGAGTTGATGGGTTATTCTTATCTGAATGACTATCTGATCAGGCGTGTCTATACCGTGCCCTCCACAATGTTGGGAGCTGCGGAGCTATTTTACGACTCCTTCGGGATCAATGGTTATAGCGACACATCTATAGGTTTATTGTCCGGTGTTAGTAAGAGTGAGTCGATCACATTTCGAATTGGTGAGTATATTTACAACAATCCTGAAACTAATGCTAATGTAAACTTTTTCGCGGTGGCCTATCTGAGGCTTGGATACACAGCTGTGATCGTCGAGACTTTTATTGTTAGTGTGATTGTTATGCTACTGAATTTTCTTTACATGAAGCGCTCAATTTTCATTGCGATGCCTGTTGCATTGCTTTTCGGAACAAAAATTGTTGAACAGTCATTGCCGACGGTTCTGCTAGGCTCAGGCGTTTCTTTCATGTTATTGCTTCTTATGTTGATGGCTTCGTCTAGCGAGTCAAAGGGCAAAAGTAGGAGCCTAGATTGAAGAGTCAATTTTTTTGCCGCGTTAGAAGTGTGCTCTTAGGGACTTTAGGCGCCCAGTTAATATCTTTGGGTGTGATGCTGCTTCTGGTAAGACTATACTCTCCTGAGGAGTTGGGCTCTTTTAACGTTTGGCTTTCATTTGCCACTATAGTGGCGGTATTAGTCACTGGACGTTATGAGCTGGCGTTGTTCAGCGGTGAAAGGAATGATGATTCAAAATCAATCATAAAACTGGTTTTGCTGATAACCGTCGCACTGTCAATTTTAGCTACGATGGTAATCGTGGTAGCGAGTTCATTTGTCGAGGAAATCCCCCCAATAGTCAAAAGTTATTCCCTTGTCTTGGCTTTTGTGGTCTTTGGAATGGGCGCTAATAAAGCCCTTCTTTCATTGTTGGCTTTTCAACAGGCTTTTAACAAACTTGGCTTCGCAAGAATAGCCTTAGCGGGTGCTATCGCCGTGGCACAGGTACTGGCTGGTTATTTCGCGCTGGGGGTCAGTGGTCTAGTCTATGGCCAAGTTATTGGCGTGTTATTGGCTACGTTATTAGCGTTTTTTTGGTTTGACCGCTCTTGGCTAAAGGCATGTTTTAGCGAAAGTATTAGTTCGGTGAAAAGCGTAGCGTACAGGTATCGGGACTTTCCAAAATTTTCGTTGCCCGCTGATCTGATCAATACCATCGCAAGTCAATTACCCGTTATCTTGATAGCCTCCCGATTTGGCGCAGAGCCTGCAGGTTGGTTTGCATTGACAATAAAAATGATGGGGGCGCCCATTACCTTGCTTGCTACTTCAGTGTTGGATGTATTCAAAGAGCAGGCCGCTCGGGATTACAGGATTGCAGGTTCGTGTCGCTCCGTTTTTTTACGTACTTTCGTTATCCTGACGTTATTGGCATTCCCCCCATTCCTTTTGTTTTGGTGGATGGGAGAGTGGGCGTTCACGTTTGTATTTGGCGCAGAGTGGATTGAGTCAGGGAAATATGCAATTCTACTTATTCCCATGTTTTATATGCGTTTTATCGTTAGCCCTCTTAGCTATACTATCTATATTGCCCAACGACAAGGTTGGGATCTGAGTTGGCAGCTAGGACTATTGGTAGTCACTGTGGCGTGCTTTCTGCGGGCTGCCGGCGTGATTGAGGCCCTGTGGTGGTACTCGGTGAGCTATGCCATAATGTACGTTATTTATTTTGCGATATCATATCGTTGTGCTAAGGGAGTTTCCTCATGATTGTAGTGGTCGATTATGGTGTGGGGAATATAGCTTCGGTACTGAATATGTTGAAGCGGGTTGGGGCAAAGGCGAAGGCCTCCAACCTCGTCGACGATATAGTAAACGCAGAGAAGCTGATTTTGCCCGGCGTTGGTGCGTTTGATGCTGGAATGAAAACCCTGCGTGAGAGTGGTCTCATAGATGTGCTTCATCAACAGGTGATTGTCGCTCGTAAACCCGTGATGGGAGTATGCTTAGGATCGCAGATGCTGGGACGTCGATCCGAGGAAGGTGTCGAGCCAGGGTTAGGCTGGATTGATATGGATATCAAGCGTTTTGAGAAGCGTCCAGAACGAAAGGTGCCTCACATGGGGTGGAGTCATGTCGCATGTAATTATGACCATCCGTTAGTACGTGGTCTAACAGACGAAAGTCGCTATTATTTCGTCCATGGCTATTACATGTGCCCTGACAACGAATGCGACACGCTCCTGACGGCTGATTATGGACAGAAGTTCACGGCTGCGGTCGCAAAGGATAATATTTTCGGCTTTCAATTCCATCCTGAAAAGAGTCATCGCTTCGGCATGCAGCTTTTCAAGAATTTCGTCGAGTTAATCTGATGCAGAGAAAGCGCGTAATTCCATGTTTGCTGTTGAAAGATAGGGGGCTGGTTAAAACGGTGAGGTTTAAGTCTCCGAAGTACGTGGGCGACCCGATTAATGCGATTCGTATTTTTAATGAAAAAGAAGTTGATGAACTAGTTCTGCTGGATATAGAGGCTTCAATATTAGGTCGTGAGCCCGACTATGAGTTATTAGCCGAAGTGGCTGGCGAATGTTTCATGCCTATCTGTTATGGCGGTGGTATTCGTACGCTTGAGCAGGCACAACGCGTCTTTGCTTTGGGTGTTGAAAAAATAGCGCTAAATACCGCAGCTTTGGAAGACGTCGAGCTTCTTCGAAAAATAGCGGATCAGTTCGGCTCCCAAAGTGTTATTTGCTCTATCGATTGTAAAAAAAGCTTACTGGGCCGCTATTCGGTCTATGCTCGATCAGGAACGAAAGATACTAAAGTAACCCCGGTCGACTGGGCAAAACGAGCCGAGGATGCTGGTGCTGGAGAAATATTTCTTAACTCCATAGATCGTGATGGCACTATGCAAGGGTTTGATATACCACTTATCAAGTCGGTGGTTGCTGGAGTTCATATACCTGTCGTCGCATGTGGTGGTGCTGGTTCGATAGCTGACCTTAACGAGCCCTTCGAAAAAGCGGGTGTGTCTGCGGTCGCAGCAGGAAGTTTTTTTGTTTTTCACGGAAAACATAAAGCGGTTTTGATAAGTTATCCGGATCTTAATCAGACCATATCCGGAGATAAATAAGTTGTTTTTTTTGAATTTTGATAAGTATGTCGGGCAATTCGTGCCGTCATGATTGCTTTGAAAGCGGAAAGTTACTGCCATATATTCAAGAGGGTAGACTGTGTATAGAGTATGTTCACGCTGTGTGATGGATGAGACTGACGCAAATATCATGTTTGACGAACATGGCGTTTGCAACCACTGTCATAGGTTTGATCGCGTACAGTCTCTTCAATTATTTGGCGGGGCCGATGGAGAGGCCCGGCTGCAAAACATTGTGGACAAGATAAAAAAGGAAGGCGCTGGAAAAGAATATGATTGCATTATCGGGCTGAGTGGTGGAGTCGATAGCTCTTACTTGGCCGTGAAGATTAAGGATTTCGGGCTGCGCCCACTAGTAGTGCACGTTGATGCAGGTTGGAACAGTGAGCTTGCCGTTAGCAATATTGAGAAAATTATTAAGTATTGTGGATACGATCTACATACTCATGTCATGAATTGGGAAGAAATGCGCGATTTACAGCTTTCTTACATGAAGGCTGCAGTAGCCAATCAAGACGTTCCCCAAGATCATGCGTTTTTTTCTAGTATGTATCATTTTGCGGTCAAGAATGAGATTAAATATATTCTGAGCGGCGGGAATCTTGCGACCGAAGCAGTATTTCCGGATTCTTGGCACGGGAGCGCTATGGATGCTATTAACTTAAAAGATATCCATAGAGTGTATGGTTCCAAGCCGTTGCGTGATTATAAGACCATTAGTTTTTTCGAATACTATTTTTGGTATCCTTTTGCTAAAGGAATGCGGACTGTAAGGCCGCTGAATTTCATGGAGTATAATAAGCGGGAAGCGGAGAAGTACCTTCAGGATACGGTGGGGTACAGATCATATGCACGCAAGCATGGTGAATCTATTTTCACTAAACTGTTTCAGAACTACTATCTCCCTACGAAATTCGGCTATGATAAGCGTAAGCTACACTATTCCAGCATGATTCTTTCTGGGCAGATCTCACGTGAGGAGGCAGTTATCAAGCTTGCGGAACCTCTGTATGCCTCTAACGAACTAGAAAATGATATTGAGTATTTTTGTAAAAAGATGCGAATCAATCGACAGCAATTCGACGAGTTGATGCAGGCCCCTATTCACGACTACTCTGATTTTAAGAGTTGGGATAAGTTGCAGGGGGTCGCCAAAAAATCTCAAATCCTCCTACAAAAGCTCCTCGGGCGGCGTCTCAGTGTTTATTCTTAAAATATAATAATGGAGGCGCTTTTTTGAAAGTCGTACATATAACTTCAGCTCATTCTCGCTTCGATATTCGCATTTTTCAAAAGGAATGCAAAACACTGGCGGCGCATGGTTATGACATTTCCTTAATAGTTGCTGATGGTAATGGTGACGAGAAGGCTGGCGGAGTCAATATTTTAGATGCAGGATTCTTGCGTGGCCGCTTGAATCGGATGTTCAAAACTACCAAGATGGTTTACGAAAAAGCTGCCTCCCTTCAGGCTGACGTTTATCACTTGCACGACCCTGAATTGATTCCGGTTGGGCTTAAATTAAAAAAACTAGGAAAATTCGTGATTTTTGACTCTCACGAAGATGTTCCGAAGCAAATACTTAGTAAGCCCTATTTGCGTCCGGTATCGCGTAGAGTTATTTCGTTTTTATTCTCCGTCTATGAGCGTTTCGCTTGTCGGAAGATGGATGGTATTTTGACTGCAACGCCATATATACGGGATAAGTTTTTGTCTATCAACACGAATGTTGTGGATATCAATAACTTTCCGTTGGTGGGGGAGCTTGCTGCGGATGTGGCGTGGGGCGAAAAAAAACAAGAAGTTTGCTACGTGGGAGGGATCACCTCAATCAGAGGTGTTCGAGAAGTAGTTGAAGCGTTGGGACGTGTTCGTACGGCCTCGCGACTGAATTTGGTGGGTGATTTTTCTGAGCCCGGTGTTGAGGTTGATGTAAAGAAGAAACCAGGATGGTCGTTTGTTAATCAATGTGGTCAATTGGGCCGTTCTGAGGTGCGTGATATTATGGGACGATCGGCAGCGGGATTGGTAACATTTTATCCACTGCCCAATCATGTGGATGCCCAACCCAATAAGATGTTTGAGTATATGTCCTCTGGAATCCCGGTTATCGCGTCTAACTTTCCTCTATGGCGTGAGATTATTGAAGGAAATGATTGTGGGATCTGTGTAGACCCACTGAATCCGCAATCTATTGCCGACGCAATTGATTTTATAATTGAGAATCCCGAACGTGCCGAGCAAATGGGGCGTAACGGTCAGAAGGCCGTCTCTGAGCGCTACAACTGGGATGTTGAAGGGCGTCGATTACTGAAGTTCTACGCTGATTTGGCCAAGGGATGACAACATTATGAAGCTTCTTACGATTGTTGGTGCTCGACCTCAGTTTATCAAGGCAAGTGTTGTATCCAAGGCGATTATTGAGCAAGGCGGATTGTCCGAAAAAATTATCCATACCGGTCAGCACTTTGACACCAATATGTCGGAGATTTTTTTTGACCAACTGGGCATTCCTAGACCAGATTTTCAACTAGATATTCATGGAGGTTCGCATGGTGAAATGACCGGCCGAATGCTGATGGAAATCGAGAGAGTCATGATTCATGAGAAACCGGATCGGGTGCTGGTTTACGGTGATACGAACTCAACTCTGGCAGGTGCCTTAGCAGCGGCTAAGCTTCATATCCCAGTGGCCCACATTGAGGCAGGCCTGCGGAGCTTCAATATGCGTATGCCGGAGGAGATCAACCGTATTTTGACTGATCAGATGAGCGATCTTCTCTTTTGTCCTACGCAGACTGCGATTACTAATCTGACTAAGGAAGGTTTTTCCGACAAGCCGGTAAAAATATTGAAATCAGGCGACGTAATGCAGGACAGCGCTATGTTTTTTGCTCGTCGTGCCTCTAAGCCGGAGGGTTTCAATATCTCCGATGGTTTTGTTCTGGCAACATTGCATAGAGCGGAAAATACCGATGACCGTATTAGATTGAAGTCTATCGTTGATGCACTCAATATTATACATAATACAGTGGCGCCAGTTTTATTACCTTTACATCCCCGTACCCGGAAAATAATTGAAGAAACGGGTCTCGCCTTGGAAGTCAATCTGATTGATCCGGTAGGGTATCTGGAGATGATCTGGCTCCTCCAACGCTGTGGTTTGGTATTGACTGATAGCGGAGGTGTCCAGAAAGAGGCTTTTTTCTTTTCAAGACCTTGCGTAACCATGCGTGATCAAACTGAATGGGTCGAGCTCGTCGAGGCGGGGGCAAATGTGTTGTGCGGGGCTGATTCTTGTTTAATTACCGCTGCGGTACGTGATGGCATCAATCGCATCGTGCAGGACAATGAGCATTTATATGGGGGGGGGCAGGCGGCGCCCTTTATAGCTGATCATCTTTCTCGCTTGTGAAATGTCATAAATTAGACACGTACTTATGGTTGTGTTGGAAAGCGCGATGAATATTTGGTATATCAACCCTTATGCGGGCGGTCCTGGAGTCGGGCGCTATTGGCGTTCCTTTTATTTAGCGAAAGCATGGCAGGCTCAGGGACATGATGTAGAGATAATTGCGCCTAGCTATCACCATTTAATGGACGACGACTCAGGAAAAGCCGGGTGTCAGGTCTTTCAGGGTGTTTCATATAGGTTTGTTCACGTTCCTAAATATAAAGGAAATGGTCTGGGTCGATTTTTTTCCATGTTGTGCTTCGGTTTTTCGCTCTTCTTTTTTCTTGTGCGGTTGGGGCTGAAAAAAAGGCCTGATCTGGTTTTGTATTCCTCTGCTCATCCCTTTGGTTATCCTACTGCCTTTCTGTGTGCAAAATTATTCAGATCGAAAATTTTATTTGAGGTTAGGGATATCTGGCCTCTAAGTTTGGTCGAAATTGCTGGTTTCAATAAATTTCACCCTGTTGTCATCGCTTTGTCGCTTATCGAGAAGTTTGCATATTTCTCAGCTGACGCTGTGATTTCCCTTTTGCCGGGTGCTAAGCAGCATATGGTGTCACGAGGGATGAGAGCGGGGAAATTCAGATACGTTCCCAATGGTTTTTCGCTTGATGATGTAAACGTCAGCGGTAAGACTGAGGGGTCTAATTTACTAGATGATCTGACAGAATTTAAATCGCAAGGCGATTTTTTGTTTTTTTATGCTGGCGCCTTGGGGGAACCCAATGCAATGCATTTGTTTTTGGATGCGTTGCAATTTTTTAATATTCCAGACGGTTTGTCGGTAAAATTTATTATTGTTGGAAAGGGGGAGCAAAGGGCCGAGCTTGACGCTCGCTGTCGTAAACTCGGTTACGATTTTGTTCTTTTTTACCCGCAGGTCGATAAGGCGGAGGTCCAACAGGCTCTTTGTATTGTAGATGTCGGGTTTTTTGTTATGCACGACCTGCCTATTTACAGATTCGGTGTGAGTCTAAACAAACTTTATGATTACATGGCTGCCGGGATACCTGTCATTGCTTCTTATAAAGCCTTTAATGATCCAATAGCACAGGCTGGTTGCGGTATGTCCGTGATTCCCGGTCAACCTGAGCAGCTTGCGCATATGTTTCGGGAGATATTGTTGCTTGATGACGCTGTTTTGCGTGATATGGGCATGAAAGGTCGTGTTTTCCTTGAAGCTAATTTTGAATACGCGTCTCTGGCTCGGCGGATTCTGGAAAATAATTAAGGGTGAGTCACATGCAATTGGTTACCGGAGCGTCAGGTTATATAGGTGGCTTGCTTTGTAATTTTTTGAAGGCGCGAGGCTACGTCGTAAAAGGCACAGGCCGTAGCTCCATCGTTCCGTCCCGAGATTTTGACTATGTTTGTCTAGATCTTGAAAACGACCCTTTAGACGGGGTATGTTTTGGTGTCGAAACAATCGTGCATCTTGCGGGAAGAGCACATATTCTGAATGATAAGTCAAAGGACCCACTTTCGGCTTTCAGGCGTACAAATGTAGACGCAACTCTTCGCCTAGCCAGAGAGGCAATGCGCAACGGTGTCAGGCGGTTTATTTTTATCAGTTCAATTGGTGTCAGTGCCACTGAGACAAGGAATTCAAAAATTTCAGAGTTGACTGACAGTAATCCAAGTACACCGTATACACTTTCAAAGTTTGAAGCTGAAGAGGCGTTAAAGGAGTTAGTCAAAAATTCATCCATGGAACTCGTTATTATCCGTCCACCCTTAGTCTATGGCGGCAGTGCTCCAGGGAACTTTCAACGCTTGCTTAAAATTGTTCAACTCGGTATGCCACTTCCTTTCGTGGGTGCCAATAATCAACGCAGCATGATAGCTGCGGATAATTTTATTGATTTTATCGCTCTTTGCATTAGGCATCCTGCTGCTGCCGGAGAGCTATTTTTAGTTTCCGATGGTATGGATGTTTCGACTGTAGATATTGTGCGTACCATCGCCAGTGGTATGGGGCGTAAACCTCGCTTGATTTATGTGCCCGTTAGAATTATCCATGCAGCAGCGAAGCTATTGGGACGAGAGAATATGTTTGCCCAGTTGTTCGGCTCTTTGGTCATCGATTCCGGCAAGGCGCGTAAGCTGCTTGATTGGGCCCCTCCGTTTAGTGTAACTGAAGCGTTATTCAAGGCCGGTGCGGATTACACAGCCCTTTCATCAAAAAAAAGTCGAGTTTGAATTCATGGCTATTTTTTTTGTAGTGTCTTTTGTATTTTTCGTTTCGTTGTTCTTAACCGGTGGCTTGCGGCGTTACGCCTTGGCACGAAGCCTGATGGATGTTCCGAACGCGCGAAGCTCTCATTCGGTTCCGACGCCTCGCGGCGGTGGGGTGGCTATCGTGTCGGCGTTTCTAGGGGCGTTGCCGATCTTGGCTTTTTTTGGGGGGCTTAGCTGGACATCCACCTGGGCTCTATTGGGGGCCGGAGCCGGTATAGCGCTTTTAGGCTTTCTCGACGACCATGGCCACATCGCGGCGCGCTGGAGGTTGCTAGGACATTTCCTCGCTGCTATCTGGGCGCTTTTTTGGCTGGGTGGCTTGCCTGCGTTGGAGTTGTTCGGTTCTGTATTTGATTTGGGCTGGCTAGGAAATGTGCTCGCAGCGATTTATCTGGTTTGGATGCTCAACCTTTATAATTTCATGGACGGCATCGACGGAATCGCCAGCGTCGAGGCGATTTGTGCTTGTCTTGGTGCCTGCCTGCTCTACTGGCTCGGCGGGTTTGAAAATTTGATGTTGGCCCCTCTGGTACTCGCAATGGCAGTAGGGGGGTTTCTATACTGGAATTTTCCTCCGGCTCGCATTTTTATGGGTGACGCGGGCAGTGGGTTTCTTGGAATAATCTTGGGTTTGTTGTCGCTGCAGGCAGCTTGGGTTTCACCTAAGCTACTATGGGTGTGGTTGATTTTACTGGGGGTATTTATTGTAGATGCGACCGTTACGTTGTTACGACGCCTGCTACGTGGCGATAAGGTATATGAAGCCCATCGCAGTCACGCCTACCAATTTGCCGCGCGCCAATACGGTCGCCATGTGCCGGTAACGTTGGCCGTTGCTGCGATCAACGTGTTTTGGCTGTTACCTTTGGCCGGTTGCGTTGCGTTGTGGGGAATGGATGGAACGTTGGCTTTGATGTTGGCCTATCTCCCTCTGTTTGTGCTGGCCGTCAGGTTCCACGCCGGTGAGCTTGAGAACGCCTGATTTCGCTGCAGCTTCGCGTTTTTTGCTCATCAGTTGTCCAACGCGCGAAGACGTAACGGTTGTATTGGAAGAAATGGATTAAATTTAAGGAGCAGGCCAAGGTGCGTGAAGGGGATATGGACAAATTAAGAGCAGCTCTGCTGGGATTGCCGAGACGGCATAAGCGCGCCATCCAAGTGGCCACCGACGTAGTCCTGGTCTGGCTCGCCTTATGGCTGGCTTTTGTCGTGCGGCTGGGTGTTGAAGCGCTGGCCAGTCCAATAGCAACGCACCTCTGGCTCTTTGCCTCTGCTCCGTTAATTGCGATACCAATTTTTATTCGTTTTGGCATGTATCGCGCCGTTATGCGGTACTTTGGTAATGATGCGCTGATCACCATCTGTAAAGCCGTCAGTCTTTCAGCCTTGCTGCTGGCTCTCGTTGTGTACTGGTACAGCAACCATCAAACCGTCGTCCCTCGTTCCATTATTTTCAACTATTGGTGGTTGTGCCTGATCATGATTGGCGGACTGCGGCTGATGATGAGGCAGTATTTTTTAGGCGACTGGTTTACTGCTGCCCAGCATGTACCGTTTACCAGCCGTGATGACGGTTTGCCCAAGGTCGCTATATACGGAGCCGGGGCCGCTGGAAATCAGCTTGTTGCTGCGTTGCGTATGGGGCGGGTGATGCGGCCGGTTGCGTTCATCGACGATGATAATAGTATTACTGATCGAGTGATCGCGGGGCTGCAGGTCTACCAGCCTAAACACATTCAGAAAATGATTGATGCGACAGGTGCTCAGGAAATTCTACTAGCGGTTCCATCTTCCTCGCGTGGTCGGCGCCGAGAGATACTGACGTTGCTTGAAGGGTTTCCCTTGCATGTACGTAGTGTTCCCGGTTTCATGGACTTGGCCAGCGGCAGGGTTAAGGTCGATGATATTCAGGAGGTGGATATTGCTGATCTTCTTGGAAGAGATTCGGTACCCGCGCAAGCTGACCTGCTTGAACATTGCATTACAGGTCAAGCAGTCATGGTCACTGGAGCTGGGGGATCCATAGGCTCGGAGCTTTGCCGACAGATTCTTGCGCTCAAGCCGACCACACTTTTGTTGTTTGAGCACAGTGAATTCAACCTCTACAGTATTCTATCCGAACTGGAGCCGCGGATTGCCCGCGAGTCCCTGTCTCTTCGTTTGCTGCCTATCCTGGGTTCCGTACGAGATCAGGAAAAACTACTGGATGTGATGAAGACGTGGAATGTCGATACGGTATATCACGCTGCGGCGTACAAGCATGTACCAATGGTTGAGCATAATATTGCAGAGGGCGTTTTAAATAATGTTATCGGAACGCTGAATACCGCTCAGGCTGCTCTAAAGGCCGGTGTATCCAATTTCGTATTGATTTCGACAGACAAGGCGGTGCGTCCAACTAATGTAATGGGAAGCACCAAGCGCCTCGCCGAGTTGACTCTTCAGGCTTTGAGCCGTGAGTTGGCACCTGTATTATTCGGTGACAAGGCAAACGTTTCACACGTCAACAAGACCCGCTTCACCATGGTGCGATTCGGAAATGTGCTGGGCTCCTCCGGATCGGTGATCCCTCTATTCCATAAACAAATCAAGTCAGGCGGTCCATTGACCGTCACGCATCCCAAGATTACACGCTATTTCATGACGATTCCTGAGGCTGCTCAGCTAGTGATCCAGGCTGGCTCTATGGGGTTAGGTGGGGATGTGTTTGTGTTGGATATGGGTGAACCGGTAAAAATTGTCGAGCTGGCGGAGAAGATGATTCATCTCTCCGGCTTGAGTATCCGTTCGGAGAAAAATCCCCATGGCGATATTTCAGTTGTGTTTACCGGTTTGCGCCCAGGCGAAAAACTTTACGAGGAGTTGCTGATCGGTGACAACGTAGTTGCAACCCAGCACCCTATGATAATGAGTGCCAACGAAGATTACTTGTCTTGGGAGGCTCTCAAAGCCAAGCTGGCTGAGTTGCTGACCGCCATCGAATTGGATGATTATACGAAAGTTCGTCAGTTACTTAGGGATACTGTTAGCGGTTACACCCCGGATGGAGAGATTGTCGATTGGATATATCAACAACGGCGTCTTGAGCCCTAATTAAGGTTAACCAAGTATGCCCCAAGGGGAATCTAACCCTGGGGCACGACATCAACATGGTCTAGGCGCTCATTGACGTAATTGATTCGCGCTTCAATGTCGGAGAACTATTTTGCGCCCGAAACGTTAGTGTCCAATATGCGTTTCTCCTGCCACGTGTATTTTTTCTTCAGTTTTAGTATTGGCTTTTCAAAGAAAATGTAGCTTAAAGGGGCCACGATAAATGTCAGCCATAAGCCGATATTAACGCTAGGTGGAAATTCATGTTCCGTTCTATACGGGCCATTGCCTGTAAAAACCCCTTGCCAAACATACAGTCCGTAGCTAATTATCCCGATTGCAGCAAGAGGCTTTAGCTCAAGTAGCTTAACTAAGAGCGAATGTTGATTGTTGTATATGTACAGTATTAAGGCGCTTACGGATAAAAGCCAGATAGCTTCTGTTTTGATGAATGCTGGCGAGGCTAATCCGGACAATATTGAGATTAGCAGGATTCCAGAAATTGAGGCGTTATTGAATACCGTTTTGGACATTTGATGATTGCAAACAAAGGCAGTAATGCAGCCCACGAGGATGGGTAACATTGCTGGAAATGACCATCTATTCAGATAATACAGTGTTGTAGCCTCGTAAAGATTTGTTCCAAAATAAAGGCAACCGACAGCTATCAGCGAGACCGTTATAATCGCGGTTCGCTTTCCTAGGGCAAAGACTAACGGCCAAAATAAATAGAAGTGCTCCTCCACGGAGAGGGACCAGAAGTGCGACATTGCCGAGAAAGCACACGCCTTTGGCGCGAAATTTATAGTATAAGTCAATGCGTAAGGATAAATGCAGTTGCTAATTCCGGCTTTCCCCGTTAAATCCATCAAGGTTAAAAAAAAGATCGCTAAATAGTAAAGTGGAAATATTCGGAGTGCTCGCCGCTTGATAAAGGAGAAGATGTCAATGGAACCGGTCGTCTCTTTTTCCTTTAGAAGTAGAAAGGTTATTAGGAAGCCGGATAGCATAAAAAATGTGCTTACGCCTACGTGCGGGCTGAGAATTGACAGAAGTGCCGGACTGGTAATGCCTATTATAGGCCAGATAACCGCATGCGACATGATAACAAGTAGTACCGAAATCCCACGTAGACCATCAAATCCTTTTATTTTTGAGCTCATCAGTTTCCCCAAATTTAGAAGCGTGGAAAGTTTGCCGTATGCGTTCGGTCCGCGCAACCGGCGATACAGTTGCTACGGCGCTTCCGACCTCTCTCCTTCGTTACGCTTTCTGTAACATTCTGATTTTTGACAACCTGCCTTCCTGACCTAGATTTGAGAAGCAGCTTCGGAAAAGCTGCTTCTCTCAACGATGTCATGGAGCGTCACCTATGCGTACAGGCTATTTCTACTCGCTGATTTTTGCCTTCCTTACCAGCGCCTCGATTGCTGTTATTGCGGCTCCAACGGTCAAGCCGGAGTCGGTTGCTTCGCCGCAGACGGTGGAGCAGCCAACGGGAACGCAAGGCGCCAAGGTGGATTTGAACGGGGCGGATGCCGCAACTTTGCAGCGCGAGCTCTCAGGGATAGGCAAGGGCAAGGCTGAGGCGATTGTTGCCTATCGGGAGAGTAATGGGCCTTTTTCGTCGGTAGACGAACTGCTTGAGGTCAAAGGCATTGGCAAGGCGATTCTCGATAGGAATCGTGACAAGCTGGAAGTGAATTGAGGGTTATTTAAGGGAGGCCAGTCGGATGACTGGCCTTTTTGCTATTCAGCGAATGCAATTGAATTGTTCCGTGCGTCGTCGTGGTTGGCACAAAAACTGATTACCTAACGCCAACCGATTGTTCAACAATCCAAGGCCCTCCATGACTAGCCCTCTCTCCCTGGCCGACCAGATCACCCTCGAACTCCGCGCCGACATCATCGGCGGTCGCCTCATCCCCGGCATGGCGCTGATCGAAAACAACCTGGTCTCAGCCTACAACGCCTCTCGCAACACCATTCGCGAAGCGTTACACCGTCTCGGTCAGGAAGGCCTAACCCGTTACGTGCGTAACAAAGGAGTAATGGTCCGCAGGCTGGGTATCGATGACGTCCGCGACGTGTTCAAGGTCCGTCGCACCTTGGAGCTTCAGGCCATTCTCACCAGCAAGCCATTGAGCGAATACCAGTCCGACCGCATGCTCGAAGCCTTGGAGGCCGCCGAGCTGGCTCGCGAGCGCGAAGATTGGCGAGCGGTGGGCACCCACGGTCTGGCCTTCCATCAACACATCGTGGGGCTGATGCGTAGTCCCTTGCTCGATGAGTTCTTCACTAATGTGATCGCGCAGCTGCGCCTGGTGTTTTGTTCCGCCCCCGATGAGGCGCGTTTCCAGGCGCCGTGGCTTGCCCGTGACCGGCAGATCCACGATTTGCTGGCCGAAGGTAACAAGTGCGCTGCCCATGACGAGCTGAGTCTTTACCTCGACGATTCCGAGCAGTTGCTCCTGCATCTGCTGACTCCCGCCACCCCTCACTGATCAAAGGACCCGCGCCATGTACAAAGACTACCCAGCCGCCTACCAGGTCAGCAAAGGCTCCGCCCTGCAAGTGGACAAACCCTTCTACGACCGCATCCGCACCGAGCAGGACAAGCGCACGCTGATCGAGCAGTTCGAAGTCCCAATCCGCACCGGCCGTGCCTGGCATGTGCCGGCCGGTCATGTCTTCCGTGTGACAACCCCGGTCGGTCCGCAAGTGGGGGACTTCAACGTCTGGAATGCCAACGATCCGCGGGAGCGCTTATGGGCGGCTCGTACTCGTCAGCTTCAAGGCGCTCATGTCAGCACCTATGATCGGTTGTGGTCGAACCTGCCATTCCTGCGGCCATTGGTAACGATCACCGATGACAGCTTGGCGGCTTACGGCATCGACGAACATGGCGGGCGCTTGCACGATTTGTTGGGGACGCGGTGTGACCCTTATGTGAACAAGATGCTGACCGGCGAAGTTTTCCATCATCACTGCCACTCGAACCTGACCCGTGCGGTGTTGCCCCACGGCCTGACGGAGTTCGATGTGCATGACGTGTTGAATATCTTCCAATGCACCGGGCTGAATCATGACGACATGTATTTCATGAAAGCGTGTCCGGCGCAGAAGGGCGACTACCTGGAGTTTTTTGCCGAGATTGATTTGTTATGTGCGCTGTCGACTTGCCCTGGCGGGGATCTGTCGCTGGCGATGTGGGGGCCGGAAGCGCAGGATCCTTTAAGCGTTTGCCGTCCGCTGGGGGTGGAGATTTATCGGTTGGAGGATTCGCTACTGGCGGGCTGGAGTCAGCCGGAGCGGGCGGCATATAAAGGGCTGCATGGGTTGCATATTGCGAAGGCGGATTGGGAGAAATAACACTGCTGGCGCGGCAAGGCATTGCCCTCTGTGGCGAGGGGATTTATCC
>NZ_JAOSHO010000650.1 GCF_025917275.1 Pseudomonas agronomica
GCGGGAAGAACGGCGCGCCGAAGCAAGTGGAGAAGGTCGACTTGATGCCGCTGCCCGAGCCCATTTCGGTCGAGCCCACCAGTGCGGTGTAGCCGGACAGGAAGTGGTAGGCGGCTTGTTCTTCGCTGAGGATCGACACGGGCGGCAGTACGCCGGTCAGGTCGCAGGTCAGGAAGATCACGGCGTTTGGCTCGCCACCGAGGTTTTTCGGTGCGCGTTTTTCGATCAGCTCACGCGGGTAGGCGGCGCGGCTGTTCTGGGTCAGGCTGTCGTCGGCGTAGTCGGCTTTCTTGGTGACCGGGTCCAGGACAACGTTTTCCAGTACGGCGCCGTGCTGGATGGCTTTCCAGATGACCGGCTCGTTCTTCTCGGACAGGTCGATGCACTTGGCATAGCAACCGCCTTCGATGTTGAAGACCACGCCCACGCCCCAGCCGTGTTCGTCGTCACCGATCAGGTAACGGCTTTCATCAGCGGACAGGGTGGTCTTGCCGGTGCCAGACAGACCGAAGAACAGGGTCACATCGCCCTCTTCGCCCATGTTGGCGGCGCAGTGCATCGGCAGCACGTCAACGGCCGGCAGCAGGAAGTTCTGCACGGAGAACAGGGCTTTCTTCATCTCACCGGCGTAGCGCATGCCGGCGATCAGCACTTTCTTGGCCGCGAAATTGATGATCACGGTGCCGTCGGAGTTGGTGCCGTCACGCGCAGGCTCGCAGACGAAGTTCGGCGCGTTGAGGATTTGCCACTCGTCCTTGCCGCCGGCGTTGTATTGCTCCGGGTTGATGAACAGGCAACGGCCGAACAGATTGTGCCAGGCAGTCTCGGTGGTCATCTTGACCGGCAGGTAGTGCGCAGGATCGGAACCTACATGCACGTGGGAAACAAAACGCTCGCGCTCGCCCAAGTAGGCTGCGACACGGTTCCACAGGGCGTCGAACTTGTCGGCCGGGAACTTGCGGTTGATCGGGCCCCAGGCAATGGCGTGCTGGGTGCTTGGCTCTTCCACGATGAAACGGTCGACTGGCGAGCGACCGGTACGATGACCGGTACGTACAACCAGCGCGCCAGTATCGGCAAGCTCGCCTTCACCGCGATTCAGGGCTTCTTTGACCAGATCATCGACACTCAGATCGGTGTACACGGCGTTATTGGCTTGCGTCATGAGATTCCCCGTCGGCCCGTGGCCGAGTGCTCCAAACGTTTTGTAGTAGGAAGTCGCGCACTACTACCCGAAAAAAGTGGGCCGGATTATGCCAGAAAAGCCCAAAAAAAGTAGGGCCCTCCCGTCAGTACGGCGTAAATCCGGCGTTTGCCAGGAGATTTACCTGCGCTGAACCGATTTAGTGACGAGTATCTGACGGTGTGTCGACACCCGCACCGGCGAACAATTGGGCAATGTCCGCGGCATCGAACAGGTAGCGCTCATTGCAAAACTGGCAATCGATTTCAATGGCGCCGCCATGTTCGATCACCAGTTGCTGCGCATCTTCCAGACCCAGACTGACCAGCGCATTGCCGGAACGTTCACGGGAGCAACTGCATTTGAAGCGCAACGGCTGGCCATCGAACAAGCGAACCTGCTCTTCGTGGTACAGGCGATGCAGGACGGTTTCGTTGTCCAGCCCCAACAGCTCATCGGCGCTCAAGGTGCTGGCCAGAGCGGTGACGTGCTGCCAGCTGGCGTCGCGCTCTTCCGGATCACGGATGCGGTCGGCAGGCAGTTGCTGCAGCAGCAATCCACGGGCGCGCCGCCCGTCGGCATAGAGCCAGAAGCGGGTGTTGGTCTGCTGGGACATGACGAAGTAGTTGGTGAAGCACTGAGCCAGCGTCGCGCCGTCGAGATCGACGATGCCCTGATAGCGCTTGCCGTGGCTCGGGTCGACCGTCAGGGCCAGCACGCCGTTGGGCATCAGGTCGGCCAAGGTCGCGTCGGGCGCGATCTGCTCCGCGTGATAACGGGCCAGGCCACGGATCTCGCGCTCGCTGGAGCATTCGATCATCAGCAGGGGCACCGGGCCTTCGGAGCGCGCCTGGAGAATCAGCAGGCCATCGAACTTCAAGGTACCCACCAACAACGCCGCAGCCGCCATCAGCTCGCCGAGCAACTGCGCGACCGGCTCCGGATAGGGGTGCTTGGCGAGGACTTCGGCGTAGCTACGCTCCAACACCACCAGCTCGCCACGGGCGTCGCTGTCATCGAAGATGAAACGCTGGGTGTAGTCGGTATCCGGTAAATCAGTCATAGGGTCTGGTATCTGAGGTGATGACAATTGATGACAGCATTTTATGGGCATTCAGGGTGGGTTCCAAGCAAGGCTTGGGTTTGCCTGACGGGAAGGGACTGACCACCTACCTGTAGACGCTGCGTAGGAGCTGTCGAGTGC
>NZ_JAOSHO010000651.1 GCF_025917275.1 Pseudomonas agronomica
CGGGGCTATACAAAAAAGGTCGAGGCGACTTATTCGTTGTGCATCAACGGGTAAAGCTCTTTCAATAATTTGCGTCGGCTGATCACCAGTTGCCAGCGATGGCCGCCCAACTGCCGCCACAGGCGTGCCGAGCGGATCCCGGCCAACAACAGCGCGCGGATCTTCGAGGCATTGCTCGGCTGTTGCAGGTTGCGCATGTCGCCATGCACCTGGATGCGCTGGCGCAGGGTGCTCAAGGTGTCCTGGTACAGCGCGCCGCACGCGGCGACCACGTTCTCGTGGGACGGGCCGAAGTGTTCGACCTGGGATTGGATCTGCGGCAGGCGCTTGCCGATGGTTTCCAGCAGGTCGTCACGCTTGGCCAATTGACGCTCCAGGCCTAGCATCGACAAGGCGTAGCGCAGCGGTTCGCGTTGCAGGGCGCTGGGGTCGCGTTCCAGGGCGCCGATCAAGGCGCGATAGCCTTCGCGAAGGTTCAGGTCATCGCCGCCGTAGACTTCCAGCGTGTCCTTGGGATCGCGGACCAGCAAGCTGCCAAGCATGCAGCCCAGCCCGGCTTCGTTGGTCTGGCCGGTCTTGGCGATGCGATCCACCAGCACGGCGGCGAGAAACACCCCGCCCAGCGCCGTCAGTTGTTCCTGGATCGGCGTCATGCCTTGCTGCTCCATGGCTCGGCGACTTCGATCACGCCGCCGCCCAGGCAGATTTCGCCGTCGTAGAACACCACGGATTGGCCGGGCGTGACTGCTCGCTGCGGTTCATCGAAGGTGGCGCGATAACCGCTGGCGGTTTTTTCCAGGGTGCAGGCCTGGTCGCTCTGGCGGTAGCGAACCTTGGCTGTGAGGCGGCGCGGTTCGCTGAGGTCGATCGGGTTGACCCAATAGATGTCGGAGGCGAGCAGGGCGCCGGAGAACAGCCATGGGTGGTCGTTGCCCTGGCCGACGATCAGCTCGTTGTGCTCCAGGTCCTTGACCAGCACGTACCACGGCTCTTCGCCGGCGTCCTTCAACCCGCCGATGCCCAGGCCCTGGCGCTGGCCGATGGTGTGGTACATCAGGCCATGGTGACGGCCGATGACGTCGCCTTCGGTTGTCTTGATCTCGCCCGGCTGGGCCGGCAGGTACTGCTTGAGGAAGTCGCTGAAACGACGCTCGCCAATGAAGCAGATGCCGGTGGAGTCCTTCTTCTTGGCGGTGGCGAGCTGGTGTTTCTCGGCAATCGCGCGCACTTCGGGCTTTTCCAGTTCGCCGACGGGGAACAGGGTCTTGGCGATCTGTTCGCCGCCGACCGCATGCAGGAAGTAGCTCTGGTCCTTGTTCGGGTCCAGGCCCTTGAGCAATTCGGTGCGGCCATCGATGTCGCGGCGGCGCACATAGTGGCCGGTGGCGATCAGGTCGGCACCGAGCATCATCGCGTAGTCGAGGAACGCCTTGAACTTGATCTCGCGGTTGCAGAGGATGTCCGGGTTCGGCGTGCGGCCGGCCTTGTATTCGGCCAGGAAGTGCTCGAACACGTTGTCCCAGTACTCGGCGGCGAAGTTGGCGGTGTGCAGCTTGATGCCGATCTTGTCGCACACGGCCTGGGCGTCCGCGAGGTCGTCCATGGCGGTGCAGTACTCGGTTCCGTCGTCTTCTTCCCAGTTCTTCATGAACAGGCCTTCCACCTCATAACCCTGCTCCATCAGCAGAAGGGCGGAAACGGAAGAGTCCACGCCACCGGACATGCCGACGATGACGCGTTGCTTTGGGGTGTTCGAAGAGGCTGGATCACGCATAGGAATTCAATGAGTGTCTTGAAAAAGGACGCGATTCTATCAGGCCCGGGCGCGCAAGGCTAAAGAGAAGGGCGGATAAGCGCCAGGCTATGGCTATGGCCGGCCAGGTAATCGTCGATGCAGCGGATGATCAGCTCGCTGCGCCAGTGGTCGCGCTGTTCGAGCAGTTCGTCGCGGGACAGCCATTTGGCGCCGAGGATGCCGTCGTCCAGTTGATAGTCAGGGTGGTGTTTCAAGGCCTTGGCGGCAAAGCACACGCGCTGGTAGGTCACACCGTTGCTGGGGGCGGTGTACAGGTAGATGCCGACCACGGCGGTGGGTTCGACGTCCCAGCCGGTTTCCTCCAGGGTTTCGCGTACGGCGGCTTCGATCAGTGTCTCGTTCGGATCCAGGTGGCCGGCGGGCTGGTTGAGCACTGCGCGTCCGCCCTTGGATTCTTCCACCATCAGGAAGCGGCCGTTGTCTTCGACGATAGTGGCGACGGTGATGTGGGGTTGCCAGTTCATAAGGTTCTTCTATTTCTCAGGTTGGGACATGGGATTTGCAGTTGGCTGGGGTTTTGTTGATTGAGTACTTTATCCGTTGCTGCGGTCACGGCTGCCT
>NZ_JAOSHO010000652.1 GCF_025917275.1 Pseudomonas agronomica
AGAAATCGACAGCGTTCGTTCCTCGGTGAGCTGGACCCTGGGCAACAACCTGGAGAACCTGACGCTGACCGGTGCTGCCGCGATCAACGGCAGCGGCAACGCGCTGGACAACGTGCTGACCGGTAACGCCGCAGCGAACGTGTTGAGCGGTGGCGCAGGCAACGATCGTCTCGATGGCGGTGCTGGCAACGACACCCTGATCGGAGGGGCGGGGACTGACATCCTGACCGGCGGCGCCGGAGCTGATCGTTTCGTTTTCAGTTCGTTGAGTGAGTTGGGCAAGGACGGGGCGGGCGACGTCATCCTCGATTTCAGCCGCCTGCAAGGCGACAAGATCGATCTGTCGAAACTGGATGCCAATGCGCTGACCCCACTGTTCAACAAATTCAGCTTTGTCGATGCGGGGGATTTCACTGGCGCGGGGCAGTTGCGCTTCGTTGATCATGTGCTCTACGGCAACGTCAACGATGATCTGGGCGCGGACTTCGAAATCCAGTTGGTCGGTGTCAATACCTTCAACGCCAACGATCTGGTCGCCTGAAAACAAGTTCGGGGCTCGGTGAAAACACACCTGGGCCCGAACATTCCCCTCGGGATTCGGATCAGAACAGTTGGGTGAACAACCAGTAAAGGCTGCCGGACAACAGGATGGCGGCTGGCAGCGTGAGCACCCAAGCCATCAGCAGGTTGCGGATCGTGCGCATCTGCAGGCCACCGCCGTTGGCGACCATCGTACCGGCCACGCCCGAGGACAGCACATGGGTGGTGGACACCGGCAGGCCGAACACGTCGGCAGCGCCAATGGTCAGCATCGCGACCGTTTCAGCCGAGGCGCCTTGGGCGTAGGTGAGGTGCGACTTGCCGATCTTCTCTCCCACCGTCACCACGATGCGTTTCCAGCCGACCATGGTGCCCAGGCCGAGGGCGATGGCCACGGCGATCTTCACCCATAGCGGAATGAACCGCGTCGAATTGTCGATCTGCTGCTTGAACAGTTGCAGCTTGTCGCGGGTGTCGGCATCAAAGTCGCCGACCTTGTTCTTGTCCATCAATCGAATGGTTTCGCTGGTCAGGTACATGTCGTTGCGCACGTTGCCCACGGCTTCGACGGGCACCTTCGCCAGCGAGCCGTAGCCTTTGACCTCGGCACCGATGCTGCCGGTTATGGCGGCAAGGGCCGGCACCAGTTGTGGCGTGGCCTGCTTGCTGCTGACGTAGGCGGACAGGATAGGGCGCGGATCGGCCGGCGCCGGCGAGGGCGAATGCTTGACCAGGGCTTGTTGGGTGACTTCAGCCACCGCGGCGAATTGAAGGGCCTGGTCGGCAGGCATCGTGCGGTTGAGTGCATACGCCATGGGCAGGGTGCCCACCAGGATCAACATGATCAGGCCCATGCCTTTCTGGCCGTCGTTGGAACCGTGGGCGAACGAAACACCGGTGCACGTCAGGATCAGCATGCCGCGAATCCACCAAGGTGGCGGCGTGTTGCCTTCGGGTGCCTTGTACAACGAGCGGTTCTTGACGAAAGCCCGCAGTGCCAACAATAGCAACGCGGCGCAGCCGAAGCCGACCAGCGGTGATAAAAGCAGCGCGTAGCCGATCTTGGTCGCCTGGGCCCAGTCCACGCCGCTGGTGCCATCGCGACCGTGCATCAGCGCATTGGCGACGCCGACGCCGATGATCGAACCAATCAGCGTGTGGGAAGACGAGGCGGGCAGGCCCAGCCACCAGGTGCCAAGGTTCCAGAGAATGGCGGCGATCAGCAAGGCGAAGATCATGGCGAAACCGGCGGAGGAACCGACCTGCAGGATCAGCTCCACCGGCAGCAAGGCGATGATGCCGAAAGCCACCGCGCCACTGGACAGCAACACCCCAAGAAAATTGAAGAAACCCGACCAGGCCACCGCGAAATTGGGGGCCATGGAGTTGGTATAGATCACCGTGGCCACGGCATTGGCGGTGTCGTGGAAACCGTTGACGAACTCAAAGCCCAGCGCGATCAGCAGCGCGACACCCAGCAGCAGGAACGGTGTCCACGTGGTCACCACGGTGCCGAGCTCGTTCATATCGTGCATCAGGCTGTAGGCAGTGAACAAAAGGCCGATGCCCAGCACCGCGAAAAAAATCGCAAGGGTCATCATGCTCGGTTTGCGATCCAGCTGCGGTCTCGAAGGGGAGGCGACCGAGCCCGACAGGTTGGAAGCCAGGGTAGGCGTTGTCATGGTGGGAAACTCACGAAATAGGAGGCATTCCCGATCCTAGTCGCACTTTGTTACAAAGCGGTGATGGTGGTAATTCCGGGATTGTTTCATCGATGAAACGTTTTTTTGCTGATGATCGCAGCAAATTCAGTAACGGTTCCGGTGAAGCC
>NZ_JAOSHO010000653.1 GCF_025917275.1 Pseudomonas agronomica
AGGCAAACGTCTCGCATGTGGCGGCACCCGACCAGGTTCTCCCTGGTCTGGATCAACTGCGCAGTCTGCGCGAAGGGAAGGGCATCGCCATCGAGGCGCTGGCCCGCACGGTAGGCATCAGCCCGTCTTATCTGGCCATGATCGAAAGCGGTGAGCGTCAGCCCGATGCCGCGATCAAGCGCAGTCTGGCCTGGGAACTGACGGTGCCGGGGTGGAGGGATGAATCGTGAGTGTACGCATCAGTCGGCAACATTGGGACGGGTTGTTGGGTGAGCTGGACCAGGCGCGCCGCCAGCGCCATTTATTGACATACCGCGCCCTGCTGGAGCGCTTGCAACTCCCCAGCCCGGCCATGCAGACCTTGACCGCGGCGCTTGAACATCTGGCGGCGCTGGATGCACGGGCCGAACAGCCGCTACGCAGTTCGTTGGTCATCAGCCAGGGCGCCAGCCGTTTGCCGCGCACCGGTTTCTTTGAATGCGTTGAGCGTCTTGGACGTTTTTCCGGCCCCTCCGACGGTGTGGCCGCCGCGTCCTGGCATGCTTCGGAAGTGGTCCGAGTGTTCGAATACGAGTACCCCGAATCGGCGGAGGCCTGAATGCTCTGGCGCATCAAGGCCCGGGCCGCCTACTGGCTGGCTCGCCGGTTGTTTCATTGGTCATGGTTCGTCCGACAGCCACGCGGCTGGTCCTGGCTCGAAGGTCAATTTGCCCGCATGGCGAATTTGGGCGACGTCGGTGCCCAGAGTTTCTATGGTCATATCCTGACGTTTCGCGGCCAAGGCCTGGGTGCCAGGGAAGAGGGCGTTCGTCTGCTGCGATTGGCTGCATTGGCCGGTGATGGCAAGGCCGCCTACCAAGTGGGTGTCATCAGCCTCGCTGGAACCCCCACCAAAGCGCCCGACCCGTTGGAGGCGGCGCGCTGGTGGACCCTGGCCGCGAAGGCTGGACACCCGTTGGCCGACATCAAGCTCAAGGCGCTCCACGACCAGAATCCATAGCGTTATCTACAGGCTGTCTGGCCCGTGTTCTTTCCTGGCCCAGATGGGTCTGTAGGGGCAATTAAAGAATTGTCCTACGAGCTGCGTCTCCTTACCTGACTTATTTCTCCTGCCGTCCCCGGCAAAGTCTCGCGTTTCCCGATTCCACGCGAGACGTTCTTCCATGTCCGACCGTTTTTTCCTGCTGCCTCATGGCCGAGCCACGTCCTGATGGATCAGGTGCGCCGAATCGAGGAAGCACTCGACGACTTCAAAAACACCCTTCCTCTCTACCGCGAGCAGCTCGAAAGCTGGTACAGCCGGGCTGCGGACCGGGCCAGCCAAGTAGCCGACCTGCCTTCACTGATGGGTATGGAGCGGTTGATTCGTTTCGGCGAGGGCACCACCGCTGTCAGCACCCAAGACAAGGATTTTTTCTCGACCGTCGCCCAGTGCCCGCAAGGCGGGATCATGACGATCGAGAGCAAGCTCGAGTCGGTGTATGACATCCCGTTGGGCGATATCGTCGTCGATGTAGTGTCGATGGACACGGGCGAAGTCACCCCTGTCACGCTTGATGCCCAAGGTATTGGGACATTCAAGGGCGAGGCAGGGCGGTCCTATCGGGTTCACGTCCAAGGCGACGTATCCCCCAAGCAAATTGACGATCTGTTTTCTTCCTACGACGGCTTGAGCTCCGATCTGACGGACTGGCTGCGCGGTGAGTGGCGGGGCTTCAAGCCGCAATGGGCCCAGCAGTCGCTGGCGACTTCGGCGGCAGCGGTGGGTAACGGCCTGCTCGCGGGTGGTTGGGCGGCGATCGAGGGCGTGTGGGATGGCATCGGTTTGCTGTCGGACATCCTCAAGGATCCTTCCCAGTTTGGCGACCGGTTGGGCAGCAGTGCAGCCGACCTGGCCAATCTTGCCGAGTCGGCGCCGCTGGTCATGGCGAAGCTTCAGTTGCTGGTCAGTGACGAAGCGGCGCTGTGCTTGCTGGTGCGAACCGCGATGCTTTGGCTGGAGATGCTGCCACCCAGTGAGTTGGCGGGCGGGACGGCTGCGGCAGTAGCCTCGATAGTCGTGCAGTTGGCGATTGATCTGCTGATCGGTGTGGTGCTGACCTTTGTCGGTGCGGGAGCGGGCATTGCCTATCTGACGATGCGCTTGTTCCGGTACGGCGCACGGCTGCTGGACGCGGTAAAGCGTTTTATCAGCGCCATTTTCGCCCTGGTCAACGGCTTCATGGGCTACGTGGACCGCTACAAGGCGGTGGCTGCGCGGGGCATCGCGGCGGGTGTGAAGAAAGGGCGGATGCAGTTGCGTTGGGACGCGCAGCGCAACGCCACGCTGAAAAAGCAGGAACACCACGACGACGCCTCCACCCAATCA
>NZ_JAOSHO010000654.1 GCF_025917275.1 Pseudomonas agronomica
GCTGGCCTCTTTCTGATATTGGGCTTTCCATTCGGCATAGGGCATGCCGTAGACAACTGCGCGCGCGTCGTCGAGGCTGACCTCCAGCTGGCGTTCGTCGGCGGCGGCCTTGTACCACTTGGACAGGCAGTTGCGACAGAAACCGGCGAGGTTCATCAGGTCGATATTCTGCACATCCTTGCGGCTGTCCAGGTGGGCCACCAGTCGACGGAAAGCGGCGGCTTCGAGTTCCAGGCGTTGTTGGTCGTTCATGGGAGTCTCTGCGAGACAGCTTCAAGCGGCGAGCTTCAAGCTGCAAGTGGGTTTGCGGTGTTCAGGCTTGAAGCTTACAGCTTGAGGCTTGCAGCTGCTACGAAGCAGCGCGGCTTGCCGCGAGGGTAATCGACACGGATTCGGCGAATCGCAAGGCATGCGGCTTATCGACTTCGACCTCGGCGTACAGCACTGACTCATTGGCCATGACCAGGTCCAGCAACTCCTGGGTCAGGCGTTCGAGCAGGGCGAAGCGGTTGCCTTCCACGTGGGCGATGATCGCCTTGGTGATGGTGCGGTAATTCAAGGCGTGATCGATATCGTTGTCGCGCACGGCCTCTTGGGCCGCGTAGAGGATGGTCAGGTTGATCAACACATCCTGTTTGTTGAGGATCTCGTCTTCATTGATCCCGATGAACGTACGCAGGCGCAGGTCCTTGACCTTGATGCGCGCCATGGCGGGCTGAAGTTGTGGCATTTATTGGCTCCGTCGAATCAATTGCAGGAATTCCTGGCGGGTGTTGCTGGACTCGCGAAAAGCGCCAAGCATCACCGAGGTGTTCATGGTCGAGTTCTGCTTCTCGACACCGCGCATCATCATGCACATGTGCTGGGCTTCGATCACCACCGCAACGCCGGCGGCCTGGGTGACTTGCTGCACCGCGTCGGCGATTTGCCGGGTGAGGTTTTCCTGGATTTGCAGGCGGCGGGCGAACATGTCCACCAACCGGGCGATCTTCGACAGCCCCAGGACCTTGCCCGTAGGAATATAAGCTACATGGGCCTTGCCGATGAAGGGCAGCAGGTGATGTTCGCACAACGAATAGAGCTCTATATTGGCGACGATCACCATTTCGTCACTGTCGGAGGCAAACAGGGCCCCGTTGACGATCTGCTCGATGCTTTGATCATAACCATGGCAAAGGTACTCCATGGCCTTGGCGGCGCGCACCGGCGTGTCCAGCAGGCCCTCGCGCTCCGGGTCTTCGCCCAGGCCGATCAGGATCTCGCGGTAATGCTGGGGTGACAGGGCCATGGTGCTTCCTCGGAACAGGACTACTTGATGTGCCGCCCGCCGTTGAGGGACAGGGTGGTGCCGGTGACGTAAGGATTGTCGAGCAGGTAGCGCAGGCTCTGGTAAATCACTTCGCTGCCAGGTTCGATGCCCAGCGCGGATTTGGCCAGGGCCTTGGCGCGGTAGGTCGCATCGTCGGCGGGATTGAACAGTAGCAGGGCCGGGGCGATGCCGTTGACCTTGATGGCCGGTGCGTATTTTGCCGCGAATGAAAGCGTGAGGCTTTCCAGGCCAGCCTTGGTGGCGCAATAGGCGATGTGCTTGCTGCTGCCCTTGCGCGTCACGTCATCACTGATGTGCACGATATCCGCCGGCACCGAGCGCTGCAGTAAATCGGCACAGTGCAGGTTGATCAGGTAGGGCGCGAGCATATGGACACCGAACATGGCGCTGAAGGCGGCGGCTTCGTCGCCCGGGGTTTCGGCGAGCCAGGCCGAGGCGTTGTGCACGATGGCACGAAGTTGGTTGGTGTGTTGCTTGAGCTGGTCGATGAAGGCCAGGATCCCGGCTTCACTGGAAAAATCGGCGAACAGCATCGTGGCTCCCAAGTCCCGCAGCACCTGCACCCCCGGGCGTTCGGTGCGGTACGTGGCGATAACCGGTTGGCCGTCCTCCAGCATGCGTCGGGCACAGTGCAGGCCGACGCGTTGGGCGGCGCCGGTGATCAGGATCGGAGCGGTGGCGCTGGACATGGGACGGCTCGGTTCGCGTTGGAAGCAAAACTATAACAGCGACGGCGGGTACGTCCTATGGACAAGGGAAGTCCAGCGCCCGATTCGGTTTCCCTCACGAACCCTGGCTGGCTCCCATGGCGTCAGTGATTCTGCGCGGCCGGTAATGGCCGTTGTGGTGCCCCCGCCAGCCAACTCGCCAATAAATGCGTCGACATCGGGATAAACAAATAAACCATCAGGGGCGTCAGAATGAGCGTACTGATGAAAACCCGGCTTAGCAGGCCCAGTTCGCCGAGTAACGGTCCCAAGAAGAAATTGAACAATAACGAAACAGGAAAGAACGCCAGCCAGATCGCCACGGCCTG
>NZ_JAOSHO010000655.1 GCF_025917275.1 Pseudomonas agronomica
TGATGGCGGCGGCCCAGGGGCATCATTTTGCCGGTCGAGGCAATCGGTTCTGGCCGACGCTTCACCTCGCCGGGTTCACTCCGCGATGTGTGCAGCCGGAGGACGATCGGTCAATCCTGCAATACCGTTGCGGCTTGACCACCGTGGTCGAGCGACCGACGGCGCGGGCGGATCAATTGTCCATCACTGAGTTCACCTCGGTGGCGGCGAGCTTCGAACAGAAGATCCTCCGCCATGCACCCCGCTGCCTGGCGTTCCTGGGCAAGTCGGCCTACGCTGGGTTGGTGCGCAAAAAGGACGTGGAATGGGGGCGCCAGGCACAAGCGTTCGGCGGCGCCGAGGTCTGGGTCTTGCCCAACCCGAGCGGACGCAACCGGGCGTTCACGCTGGGGCAGTTGGTGGCGGCGTATCGGGCGCTTTACCAGGCGATGCAATACCAGACCCCGTCATGATTAGATCGCGTCAGTTGCTTTTCTGCCGTGGCGGATTGTCTTGGCGGTAAGTGTGATCAGGATCGATAACCAGTTGCTTGACCTGATTGTCGAGTTCTTTGCTGTGATAAAGATCGAGGCATTTGAGCAGCTCGAAGCGGACCCCCGGACGTTCCGATTCCACCACAGGATTGCGATAATCACGGGCCAGGAATTGATCGATCAACGGTTTGCCGACCTGGGGCGCTTGCTCAAGATCGAAATACGTCCAGTCCATCAGCGCACTGGCGCTGCTACCGGCATCCTGGGCCGCGTCAGGTTCACCTTTGTAGGCTGTCGCGATGCAGTCCGCCAGTACCATGTCCTTGTAGTTTTGCGCGTAGGTGCGTCTGCCTGCCTGTGGGGAATCGCTCGGTCCATCCTTGGCCCAATTCACGCCAGGCGCGATTGCCCAGGCCGATAACAGGAGTGCGGTGAAGGCTTTCATCACGGCAAGCTCCAGAAGTTCGCCTGGTCGGTTTTATAGTTCACGCCCGGTTCATTGAAATAGCAGTGGTCATAACACATCCTGCCGTCAAACAACGTGGCGTGGCCCTTGGCGTCCTCCCAACCGGAGATCTCGAACAGGATAAGCCCCTTCTTCCCTGCGAGGGTGCCGCCATCCGCAGCCGGATACTTGACCGTCTCGGCACGTCCCCACTGCTGTTCCAGGTAGGCAATCAAATCCTTGACGAGGTGGAAATACCAACGCTTGTCGGCACCCGACACGGTTTTTCCCCGTATATGTGGGATAAGTGAGCCGGAATAATTGAGGATGTAGCTCATGCGAACCGCACAAGTATTGACCCACCTGGCGGTCGGGTGACTGCTGTTGATGTTCAGGGCCACGTTGCCCCCGATAATTGTCGCAACCTTTTCAGATGGATTGATGGGGTCGTAGATCCGTTGCGAGGCCGCCCACGCGCTGGAAAAGGAGGGTCGAATCATGATTCATCCTTGATTTCAGGCAGCATACGGCTGCGGTTGGTTCTTTGCTGAAACGAAAGATAGCTTCAAATAGCCGGATCATCAAAGGCCGCTGTCCATGACTTCATCTGGTTGCGGAGGGACAGCGTGCCTGTTCACCAAGATCAATGAGAATGCCGCGGCTCCCCGCTGCGAGCGATCACCCTCAAGTGCAACGTGGCTGGTTCCAGGCAGCCCCCGGTGGAAAGCTGCCCGACCAGTTGCCGGTACAGCTCCTGCCAAGGCGTTTGTGAAGGAGGAATGTTCGGCGTCCATGCGAGGCGCCGTCGCTCCATTTCGGCCTCGTCCACCAGCAGGTTCAC
The DNA here is from genome assembly GCF_025917275.1 of Pseudomonas agronomica. GTDB lineage: Bacteria > Pseudomonadota > Gammaproteobacteria > Pseudomonadales > Pseudomonadaceae > Aquipseudomonas > Aquipseudomonas agronomica. Next base: position 1,760 of record NZ_JAOSHO010000655.1, read on the forward strand.
GGTGCGGGTGTTCAGGTCGACTTTCAGCCGGTCGTTGGTCTGCAGCAGTGCCAGGCCACCGCCGACGGCTGCTTCCGGGGACATGTTGAGGATCGACGGGCTCGCCGAGGTGCCGCTCTGGCGGCCATCGCCCAGGCAGGGCAGGGAGTCGATGCCGCGCTTGATCAGCGCCGCCGGCGGGGCCATGTTCACCACTTCGGCGCTGCCGGGATAGCCCACGGTGCCGGCACCGCGAATCACCAGGATGCAGCGCTCGTCGATGTCCAGCGCCGGGTCGTCGATGCGCGCGTGGTAGTCCTCCGGCCCTTCGAAGACAATGGCCCGTGCTTCGAAGCTGTTCTCGGCGCCAGGTTCGGACAGGTAGGTCTTGCGGAACGCTTCGCCCACCACCGACATTTTCATGATCGCACTGTCGAAAAAGTTGCCACTGAGCACGATGAAACCGGCGCGGTGCTTGAGCGGGGTTTCGAAGGGATGGATGACGTCGGCGTCGCAGGTCAGGCTGCCGGCGACGATCTCGCCGATGGTCTTGCCGCTGACGGTGGCGCAACCCTCGTGCAAGCGTCCGGCCTTTTGCAGTTCATGCATGACCGCCGGCA
>NZ_JAOSHO010000656.1 GCF_025917275.1 Pseudomonas agronomica
GCAAGCTCCCTCGCCACGGTGATCTGCGTCGGCTTACTTGCCCGGCACCAACGTCAACCTTGTCTTGCCATACGCCCGGTCGAAGTTCTGCGGTTGCAACGGCACGCTCTGGTATTGCGCCTTGATCCACGGATCAACTCCGTTCAGGTAGCTCGGGCTGGCCGGGTTGCCCGACTGACCTGCGCCGCCCTGGAGGGTCAATGGTTCGGGTTGGCTGAAGTCAACGACAAAACGCGTGCCCGGCGCCACGGTCGTGTTGAAGTCCTGGCCCCAGGCGAACGCGGCGGTGTTGAGCGTGGTGGCGTCTCCACCAGCCGCCAGCGGGCCACGTACGACCTGGCCGCTGGGATTTTTCCACTCATAACGATGCAGTTTGCCCCACTGCCAGGCTGTGTGATCGCCGCCCAACTGGCTTTCGCCAGCGCTGATGGTCGCCGCCAGGCTACGGGCCAGGATTACCGCCTTGTCTTCTTTCTGCGGCGTGCGGACGTCGTCCCAGAATGGGCTGTCCTCGCGACCGAGCAGATGGTCGGCCTGTGCCGAGTAGGACAATTGGCCGTTGGCAACCAGCGCTTTCCACGCCGGGCTGCTTTCTGGGCCCAATTCGTCGAGGAAGATCTGCTTCATGCTTTCTTGCAGGAACAGCTCATAGATTGCCGCGTCGGTGGACACTGGACTGAGCCTGCCGTCGAACGCCATCAGGCGCGTGTGCGCCTCGCGAGCCTTGGCCCGGTCCGCCACCGGCAGGGCTTCGATCGCCTGTTTCAGCGGCTGGGCCATGCCCGGGGCTTCGAAGACTTTCTTGAGTTTGGCCGCGAAGGTCGTGGTCTGGTCATATTGCATGGCGCTCAAGCTGCGAGCGTCGTGCTTGCCCGCGCCGGCCAGTTCGGCGAGGCGCTCGCCACGCTCCGGCGCTGCCCAGGAGTTGGATAGCTGCATGCCATAGCCATGGGGAATGACGCGCTGGTTGGCGGTGCCGAGCCAGCCCTGGGCCGGATCCTGGTCGTACGGGTGCAACATCGGGTCGGCATAGCCGTCCCAATCGTAGCGACCGTCCCAACCCGGCGACGGCAGCAGGCCTTCGCCTTCGCGACGGTTCGGATAGCGGCCGGTGACTTGCCAGCCGATGTTGCGCGCGTCGGCAAATACCATGCTCACCGCCAGGGCGCGAATTTCCCGGCTGGCATCCGAGGCTTTCTCGACATTTTTCGAGCGCGACAGATCAAAGAACGCGTCCAGGGTCTTGTCATCGGTGAAACTCGGCAACTGCAAGGCCATCCCCAGGCCGTTGGCCATGGCCGGCCCCTGGGCGCTGTTGAGCAGGGGACCGTGGCGGGTTTCATACACGGCTTCGCGGATAGACCGTTGACCCTTGATGAAATAGGTTTCGTTGCGCACGGTCGCCGGCTGCCATTTTCCATTCACTTCGTAGGACAGGCCGTTACCTTGGCGTCGGATTTTTTCCAGGAACAGGTCCTGATTGTCACCGAGCACACTGCTCATGCTCCACGCCACGTTACCGTTGAAGCCCGCCAGGATGAGCGGAATGCCGGCTACGGAAAGTCCGGCCGCCTGATACTTGGGCGCGCGGATCTGCACCGGGCTCCAGAGCGACGGCACGCCCAGCGGACCCTGGCTGTCACTGGCCAACAGGCTTTTGCCATTGCGACTGCGTTGTGGGGCAATGGCCCAATTGCTTGAAAACGCCGAGCCCATCAGATTCAGATCGGCCAGTTGGGCGCCAGCCTTGCTGATTTCATTCAGGCCGGGAACCTGGCCATTGAGCCGGACGCCCTGCAGCTTTTCGCCTTCCGCCAGCGGCAGGGGCTCATCCGGGTAGGACGGGCTCAGCCAGGCCAGTTTGTCGTTGGTCACCGTCTGGGCCAGCACCAAGGTCGCGATTTCTTCCGGCAGGTTGGCCGATTGGCTGAAATTCAACAGGCAGAACAGCAACGCCGAGTCTTCCGGTTTCCAGTATTCCGGCTTGTAGCCAGTGGCAGCCAGGTCCGACGGCAACTTGTCGCGGTAGCGGAACAGGTAGGCGTTGACGCCCCGTGCATAGACTTCAAAGAAGCGCTTGATGCGCGGCGACGATGCCTTGTACAGCTCGTCGGCGCTTTTTTTCAGGTTCACCGCGCGCATGTAGCGGTCGATGTCCAGCCGTTCGGCACCGGACATTTCCGCCAATCGGCCCTGGGCGAGCAGGCGCAGGGTGGCCATCTGCGTGATCCGGTCGCTGGCATGGACATAGCCGAGGGCGAACAGGGCGTCGTGGAAGCTATTGCTCTCGATCAGCGGCATGCCTGTGGCGTTGCGCCGAACCGAGACATTTTGCGCCAGCCCCTTGAGCGGTTG
>NZ_JAOSHO010000657.1 GCF_025917275.1 Pseudomonas agronomica
GGGATTTGCGTTGACGCTCAGCGCCACGGTGCTCCAGCCTGCGGATCAGTCCCTGACAGAATGAAGTCCTGAAGATTCTTCGTTTGCCGGCATTGGCGAAGACTGCGATCTTTCGTTCAACTTTCCCACAGTCCTCGCCAGGAATTCTTACGATGAGCTTCGTCAGCCCCGACTTGATCCGCCAACGCTTTTCCAGGGCGATGTCCGACATGTACCGCGACGAGGTGCCGCTGTATGGCGCATTGATGAACCTGGTGGAACAGACCAACGCCCAGGTGCTGGTAAACGATCCACCCCTGGCCGAGCATCTGCGCAGCACCGGCGAGATCGAGCGCCTGGACCTTGAACGTCATGGTGCGATCCGCGTTGGCACCGCCGCCGAATTGGCGATGCTGGGTCGCCTGTTTGCGGTCATGGGCATGCAGCCGGTGGGCTATTACGACCTCACGCCTGCCGGGGTGCCGGTGCACTCCACGGCATTTCGTGCTGTCCACGAGACATCGCTGCAAGTGAGCCCGTTCCGGGTCTTCACCTCGCTGTTGCGCCTGGAGCTGATTGAAAACACTGAGCTTCGAGATTTTGCCGAGTCGGTGCTGGCCAAACGGCAGATTTTCACCACCGACGCCCTCGATCTCATTGAGCTGGCCGAGCGCCAAGGTGGCCTGACGGAGCACCAGGCCGACGAATTTGTCCTGCAAGCACTGGAAACCTTTCGCTGGCACCACAGCGCCACGGTCACCGCCGAACAATACCAACAACTCAGCGCCCAGCATCGCCTGATCGCCGACGTCGTGGCCTTCAAGGGCCCGCACATCAACCACCTGACGCCGCGCACCCTGGACATCGACACCGTCCAGGCCGAGATGCCGCGGCATGGCATCACGCCCAAGGCCGTGGTCGAGGGGCCGCCCCGCCGCCGGTGCCCGATCCTGCTGCGCCAGACCAGTTTCAAAGCCCTCGACGAACCCGTCGCGTTTACTGACTCGCCTCAATCCGAGGGCAGCCACAGCGCGCGTTTTGGCGAGATTGAACAACGCGGCGCCGCCCTCACGCCCAAAGGACGTGCGCTGTACGATCAATTGCTCAACGCCGCACGGGATGCCCTGGGGGCGTTTCCCAACGAAGCCAACGCGCAACGCTACAACGCGTTGATGGCTGAACATTTCGCCCAATTCCCTGACACCCTCGATGAGCTACGCCAGCAGGCATTGGCGTTCTTCCGCTACTTTCCGACCTCGAAAGGCCTGGCCGCCAAGGGCACGTTGGACAAGCCGGTCACACTGGAGCGCCTGTTGGAACAGCAATACCTGCGCGCCGAACCCTTGGTGTACGAGGATTTCCTGCCGGTCAGCGCCGCCGGTATTTTCCAGTCGAACCTGGGCGACGCCGCCCAGAGTCACTACGCTGGCCAATCCAATCGGCAGGCATTCGAAACCGCACTGGGACGGCCAACCATTGATGAATTGGCGCTGTATGCCGCAACACAGCAGCGCTCCATCGATGAGTGCATGACTGCACTGGGTGTGTAGAAAAAGCCAAAGGTCAGACGGCGCAAGAAGTTGCACGGATCGGTCGCTTCAATCCCGTTCTTGTCGCCGTTTTAGCCGCCCGTACGCGATACGCAATCGACTGTCGTGCCCGGCGCAACTCATTGCATGAATACCCGGCGCTTGTCGCCAGATCCGATTACGTAATCTCGTCAACTCTTTGATTTACAGAGATTTTCAAGCCGATGGCACAGCTCTTGATAACTCAGGCAGCCCCGGGACGATTCGCGACCCGGGCTTTCAGATTATTCCGCAAGGAGAGCATCCATTGGCTACCCCCGCTTACATGTCCATCGAAGGCACCAAACAAGGTTTGATCACGGCCGGCGCGTTTACCGCCGACTCGGTGGGCAACACCTATCAGGAAGGTCATGAAGACCAGGTCATGGTGCAAGGCTTCGAGCATCAGGTGATCATCCCGCGCGATGCACAGTCGGGCCAGCCAACCGGTCAGCGCGTGCACAAGCCACTGGTCATCACCAAGGTTTTCGACAAGGCCTCGCCGCTGCTGCTCGCAGCCCTGACCAGCGGTGAGCGCCTGACCAAGGTCGAGATCCAGTGGTTTCGCACATCAGCCGCAGGCACCCAGGAGCACTACTACACCACCACCCTGGAAGACGCGATCATCGTTGACATGAAGGACTATATGCTCAACTGCCAGGACCCGAACAACAGCCACTTCACCCACCTGGAGGATGTTCACTTCACGTATCGCAAGATCACCTGGACCCATGAAGTCAGCGGCACGTCGGGCTCCGACGACTGGCGTTCGCCGGTCGCCGGCTAAGTCGCACAAGT
>NZ_JAOSHO010000658.1 GCF_025917275.1 Pseudomonas agronomica
GCCCTGGAAAACATCCGCATCCTGCGTGAAGAAAAGATCATCGAGCGCGTCCATGGCGAAACGGCACCCTATTTGCAGCAACGCCTGCGGGAACTGAACGATCACCCGCTGGTGGGTGAAGTGCGCGGTGTCGGTTTGTTGGGGGCGATCGAACTGGTCCAGGACAAGGCCACGCGCAAACGCTACGAAGGCAAGGGCGTGGGCATGATCTGCCGGCAGTTCTGCTTCGATAATGGGCTGATCATGCGCGCGGTGGGGGACACCATGATCATTGCGCCGCCGCTGGTGATCAGCAAGGCCGAGATCGACGAACTGGTGGCCAAGGCGCGGCAATGCCTGGACCTGACGCTCAGTGCGTTGCAGGGCTAAGTGCTAGGCTCTGAGCGAGGTGCCGGAACGGCCCTCGCCCAGCATGAACAAAAGGCTGGGCTTGTGTTGAAAGCCTGCCCTGTAACTTGCCAGACTACCGCTGCTGTTCAAGTTGCGCTGAACGTGGCTAAAAAGAATAACCGGAGCATCATCCATGAAGGCATTAGGTATGAAGATAGCTGGCAAGACCCTCCTCGCCATGTCCCTGATGGGCATGATGGCGGGCGCCGTCCAGGCGGACGACAAAGTGCTGCACGTCTATAACTGGTCCGACTACATCGCGCCGGACACGGTCGCCAAGTTCGAGAAAGAGACGGGGATCAAGGTCGTCTACGACGTGTTCGACAGCAACGAGACGCTGGAAGCCAAGTTGCTGGCCGGCAAGTCCGGCTACGACGTCGTGGTGCCGTCGAACAACTTCCTCGCCAAGCAGATCAAGGCCGGCGTCTACCAGGAGCTGGACAAGTCCAAGCTGCCTAACTGGAAGAACCTGGACACCGACCTGCTCAAGGCCGTCGGCGATGCCAGCGACCAGGGCAACAAGCACGCCTTCCCTTACATGTGGGGCACCATCGGCATCGGCTACAACCCCGAGAAGGTCAAGGCCGCATTGGGCGTCGACAAGATCGATTCCTGGGACACCCTGCTCAAGCCCGAGAACATCGCCAAGCTCAAGGGCTGCGGCGTGAGCTTCCTCGATTCGCCAACCGAGATGATTCCGGTGGCCCTGCATTACCTCGGCTACCCGACCGACAGCCAGGACAAGAAACAACTGGCCGAAGCCGAAGCGCTGTTCCTCAAGTTGCGTCCATCGATCGGCTACTTCCACTCCTCCAAGTACATCTCGGACCTGGCCAACGGCAACATCTGCGTGGCCGTGGGTTATTCGGGCGATATCGAGCAATCCAAGAGCCGTGCTGCCGAAGCTGGCGGCAAGGTGAAAGTGGCCTACACCATTCCGAAGGAAGGTGCCGGTTCGTTCTATGACATGGTTGCCATTCCGAAAGATGCTGAAAACGTCGAAGCCGCCTACAAGTGGATGAACTTCATCATGCAGCCGGAAATCATGGCGGAGATCACCGACAACGTGCGTTTCCCTAACGGCAACAAGGCCGCCACCCCGCTGGTGGACAAGGAAATCTCCGGTGACCCGAGCATTTATCCATCGGACGAAGTGAAGGCCAAGCTGTACGCCATCAGCGACCTGCCGCCTGCGACCCAGCGGCTACTGACCCGCAGCTGGACCAAGATCAAGTCCGGTAAATAAGCCGGCTTGAAGCAGTCTCTCGTTGTCGCGGTCGTCGCGACGGCGACAACGGGAGCAATTAAACAACTAAAAGTTTTGCTGGATCGGTTTATCGAGGGTAAGTTGCGCGCCGGTTTTGTTGCAGGGCACTTCATTGGCCCGGTGACGGGGGCAACTTGGGCCCAACTATTTAAGAGGACCTCCACGTGCCTGTCTTTTCTTTGTTGCGCAACGCCTTGCTGGTCGGTGCCGGCCTGACACTCGCTGTCAGTGTCCAGGCGGCCTCCACCGTGCATATTTATAACTGGTCGGACTACATCGGCGAAACCACGCTGGCGGACTTCGAGAAAGCCACCGGGATCAAGCCGGTCTATGACGTGTTCGATTCCAACGAAACCCTGGAAGGCAAGTTGCTGGCCGGTCGTACCGGTTACGACGTGGTCGTGCCGTCCAACCATTTCCTGGGCAAGCAGATCAAGGCCGGGGCGTTCCAGAAGCTCGACAAGTCCCAGCTGACCAACTACGCGAACCTCGATCCGCTGTTGCTCAAGCGCCTGGAAAAGAATGACCCGGGCAACCAGTACGCCGTGCCTTACCTGTGGGGCACCAACGGCATCGGCTACAACGTCGAGAAGATCAAGGCCGTCCTGGGCGTCGACAAGATCGATTCGTGGGCCATGCTGTTCGAGCCGGAAAACATCAAGAAGCTGTCCAGCTGCGG
>NZ_JAOSHO010000659.1 GCF_025917275.1 Pseudomonas agronomica
ATCGCGAGCAAGCTCGCTCCCACAGGGGATTCGTGTGGACGCTGCGCTCAGTCGGCTGCCGAGTCCAAGCCAACGTTGAACTGCAACGCCGCCAACCGCGCATACAACGCATTGCTGGCAACCAACTCCTGGTGGGTGCCCACGGCGACCACTTTGCCCTGGTCCATCACGGCGATCCGGTCGGCATTTTTCACCGTGGCCAAGCGGTGGGCGATGACCAGGGTGGTGCGGTTTTTCATCAGGCTGGGCAGGGCTTGCTGGATGAGGTGTTCGCTTTGTGCATCGAGGGCGCTGGTGGCTTCGTCCAGGAGCAGGATCGGCGCGTCCACCAACAAAGCCCGGGCGATCGCCAGGCGTTGGCGCTGGCCGCCGGACAATCCGAGGCCGCCATCGCCCAAGTGGGTCTGATACCCATCAGGCATTTTCTCGATGAAATCATGGGCATGGGCGATTTGAGCGGCCTCGCGCACCTGCTCGGATGTCGCCTGCGGGTTGCCGTAGCGGATGTTCTCTTCCACCGTGCCGAAAAACAGCGCCGGATTCTGTGAAACCAGGGCGAAATGACGACGCAGGTCCAGCGGATCGACCAACGTCAACGGCACGTCGTCGATGAGGATCTGCCCTTGCGCCGGATCGTAGAAGCGCAGCAGCAGGTCATACACCGTTGATTTGCCCGCGCCGGACGGCCCGACAAGGGCCAGGGTCTCGCCCGCCTTGATACTCAGGTCGAGACCATCGACCGCATAGCTGTCTGGCCGGGAGGGATAGGAAAAACGCACGCCTTCGAGACGCAGGTCACCCCGGACCCGCTCGGGCAAGGTCACGAGACCGGAAGCCGGCGGCTGGATGATATTTTCCGAGCGCAGCAATTCGGCAATGCGCTCTGCCGCGCCGGCCGCCCGCTGCAGCTCGCCAATCACCTCGCTCAGGGTGCCGAAGGCGCTGCCGACGATGAGGCTGTAGAACACAAACGCCGCCAGCTCACCGCCGGAAATCCGCCCGGCGATCACATCCATGCCGCCGACCCAGAGCATCACCCCCACGGCCCCCAGCACTAGCACGATCACCAGCGTGATCAGCCAGGCACGCTGGGCGATGCGCTTGCGGGCCGTCTCGAAGGCCTGCTCTACGGTCACGGAAAATCGCTGCTCATCCTGGACTTGGTGGTTATAGGCCTGCACGGTCTTGATCTGGCCCAGGGTTTCGGAAACGTAGCTGCCGACGTCAGCAATGCGATCCTGGCTCTGGCGCGAAAGACTGCGCACCCGGCGGCCGAACACCAGGATCGGCGCCAGTACCAGTGGCAAGGCAATCACCACGATGCTGGTCAGCTTGGGATTGGTGATGAACAGCAGCACGATGCCGCCAACCACCATCAAGGCGTTGCGCAAGAACAACGACAGCGAAGAACCGATCACCGATTGCAGCAAGGTCGTGTCGGCGGTCAGCCGTGACTGGATTTCCGAACTGCGGTTGTTCTCGTAGAAACCCGGGTGCAAATACACCAAGTGATTGAACACCTGCCGCCGGATATCGGCCACCACGCGCTCGCCAATCCACGACACTAGGTAGAAGCGTGCAAACGTACCGATCGCCAGGCCAAGCACCAGCACCATGAACAGGCCGATGGATTGGTTGAGCAGGTGCGGTGAACGGGTCATGAAGCCTTGGTCCACCAACAGACGGATCCCTTGGCCCATGGACAATGTAATACCGGCCGTGACGATCAGGGCCAGTAACGCTCCGGCGACCTGCTTGCGATAGGGAGCGATGAAGCCACTGGCCAGGCGTATGGCGCGGCGATGTCGGGAAGAAAGCATCAAGATCGTCCGATAATGGAGCACAAAGGAGGTCGGCCGACAGCACCGAAGCGCAGCGGAACCAACGTGAACCGAAATGAGTCAGGTTAAATATGACCACCGATACTAATGCCTAGATGTTATCGGTCTAACGTCTGGCTGGAAACGCATGCGTGTTTCTGGTTGAGTGGGGCTGTCGTCATGAACCTTCAAGGAGTGTCATGGCTCGGTCACCTGACGACATTACGATAGGCACGCAACCTGATGAGGAGACAGGCCATGTCCTTGCAACACAGCAGCGACGACAAGATTCAAGTGATCCGCACGCAACCGGACCAGTCCCTGGGCTGCTCGTTCATCGATGCCCAAGGGCGCGAGGTTCCGATCACCGAAGACATGATCCAGAAAGCCTGCAGCGAGCTGGAAAAACGACTGGTCAAACCTGCCGAACAAAAGTGATAACAGCCCGTCTTCAATTGGACCCGACCTTGATGTCGGGTTTTTTATGTGTGCTGATTTGCACAG
>NZ_JAOSHO010000066.1 GCF_025917275.1 Pseudomonas agronomica
CCGGCGATGAGTCGAGCTTGATGCCGAGCAATCCCCGCGCATCGAGACCAAATCCGACCGCGCCCGGGGTGAACCCCGACTCCATGTTCATGAAGATGCCCTGGGCCCATTCCCGGGCCGCCGTCTTGGCGCCGTCGTCCTTGTAGTCGCGGTCCAGGTAGTAATTGCGCAAGGTCAACGTGCCATGGCTGTCGTCGACGAAGCCTTCGGCCCACGACGCGGCGGAACACAGGCTCAGACCGGCCAGGGCGAGCATCTGGATGATCGGTGAAACGGCGGGCACGGGGGCGTACCGGATAACGTTCGGCATGTTCGATGTCCATTTTTTGTTGTTGTTTTTCTATCGACGCGGGGCGCCGGGTGGCAGCCCTGCGGACAAAGAATGGAAATGATAGAGGCGCTTCGTCAATTGGGAATGTCCGATAATCGAACGTTAATATCTTTAACCAGTTTTGCGGCTGACGCGCCCTTCCCAAGCAAGCCGTTGATTTTCCTAACGATCGGTCACTATTTTCCAACCAGCACATGACGATTCATTTTTTAGTTAGCTTTGTTATCTTAATCGCACCTGCTGGTTGCTTTGAGCCACAGTCCTGACAAAAACAATAAGAGGATTCGCCATGAACCATTCGCCGCGCCGGGCGACGTTGACCATCGCCTTGTGTTTCATCGTCGCGTTGATCGAGGGGTTCGACCTCCAGTCAGCCGGCACCGCTGCCGCCGGTTTGCGGCAAATGTTCAGCCTTGATCCGAAAATGATGGGATGGGTGTTCAGCGCGGGCATCATCGGGTTGCTGCCGGGTGCGTTTTTCGGTGGCTGGATCGCTGACCGCATCGGCCGCAAGAAAATCCTGATCGCCGCCGTCCTGCTGTTCGGCGTGTTTTCCCTCGGCACGGCTTATGTCGAACAATTTTCCGGCCTGCTGTTGGTGCGTTTCATGACCGGGCTCGGCCTGGGCGCCGCCCTGCCCAACCTCATCGCGTTATGCGCCGAAGCGGTCGGCGAACAGCGCCGCGGCACGGCCATCAGCGTCATGTATGCCGGTGTTCCCCTGGGCGGCGCACTGGCGGCCGTGGTCGCGATGACGTTTGGCGAGCACTGGCAGATGACCTTCTTCATCGGTGGCCTGGCGCCCTTGCTCGTGGTGCCGCTGATGCTGTTGTGGCTGCCGGAGTCGAGCGCGTTCAAGCAGGTCCGGCACGTCAGTGGCGAAGCCCGCAGCTCCGTCGGCCAAGCGTTGTTTGGCGAAGGTCGAGGCATGACCACGATGGGGCTCTGGTTGAGCTATTTCTTCACCCTGACGGTGATGTACATGTTGCTCAACTGGCTGCCCTCGTTGCTCTTGGAACAAGGCTTCAGCAAACCACAGGCCGGGCTGGTGCAGATGTTGTTCAACATCGGCGGAACCCTCGGCTCGCTGCTCGGCGGCCTGCTGCTGGACCGTTGCAACGCCATCAAGGTCGTGCTCTTCGTTTACGCCGGGCTGCTGAGTGCCCTGGCCGGGGTCGGGGTGTCGGTCGGCATCGTGCCGATGGCCGTCGCCGGCTTTGCCGCCGGGTTGTTCGTCATGGCCGCGCAGCTGGTCCTCTACGCCTTGGCGCCACCCTCCTACCCTACGGCCGTCCGTGCGACAGGTGTCGGTGCAGCGGTGGCCATCGGACGCCTGGGTTCTGTGGCCGGGCCGCTGGCCGCCGGTCAGATCCTCGCGGCCGGGGCGGGTACCAGCACCGTATTGCTGGCGACCTCCCCGGGATTGGTGATCGCAACGCTGGCCATCCTCAGCGTGATTCGCCGCTCGGACGAACCTCGGGCCGGCACGGTGAACTCGGCGGCGGAGCATTCCTGATCACAGTAACAGCGGGCTGGCATTGTTCCGTCCATGCACTATTGAACGCGCATCGACCCCAACAATCCTTGCAGGAAACGTTCGCCCGCGTCCATCTGGCTGACCTCGATGAATTCGTCAGGTTTATGCGCCTGTTCTATCGACCCCGGACCACAGACCACCACCGGGACGTCCAGGCGTTGCTTGAACAACCCGCCCTCGGTGCCGAACGAAACCTTGACGGTGCCGGTGTCCGGGGCGGCGAAATTTTTCAGGAAGCGCACCGCCTCGACACTCGGGTGAGTGTCGAGGCCTGGATAGACGTTCACGGTCTGAATGTCGATGTCGGCCACGCTGGAGAGCTTCCTTGCCTCGCGTACGATCAGCTCCGCCCGCTCGGTCATCTGCTCCAGGAAGCGGTCGAGGTTGTCGGCCGGCAAGTTCCGCACTTCGAAGTCCAGGGTGCAGAGGTTTGGCACGATGTTCAGCGCCTTGCCGCCGACGATCTGCCCGACATGCACGGTGCTGTAGGGCACGTCGTAGTCGGTATCCTGGGCGCCCTGCTCTTGCAACTGCTGCTGGCTCTGGCGCAGCGCGGCGATGAAATCGCAGGCTACATGGATCGCATTGACCGAGCGCGGCGCCAGGGACGAATGCGCTTCCAGGCCGCGACAGTAGGTGCGGTAAGAGCCCTTGCCCTTGTGCCCGAGCACGAACTGCATTTGGGTCGGCTCGCCGATAACGCACAGGAACGGCCGGACCGGTGCCAGGTGCAGCACATCGAGCAAGCGCCGCACCCCGACGCAACCGATCTCTTCGTCATGGGACAGCGCCAGCTGCAAGGGCCGGCTCAACGGCTGCTCGGTGGCGTCGAGCATGGCGTCGATGGCCAGCGCGATGAACCCCTTCATGTCGCAACTGCCACGGCCATAAATCCGCCCGTCCCGCACCGTCGCCTCAAACGCCGGCACAGTCCAGGCCTGCCCCGCCGCCGGCACCACATCGGTATGACCGGACAGCAGGATACCCGGCACATCCCGCGGTCCGGCGCTGGCAAACAGATTGGCTTTCTTGCCCGTTTCATCCTTGACGATCAGCGACTCGATGCCCTTGCTCAGCAGCAGGTCACGTACATACTCGATCAGGGCCATGTTCGACTCCGAAGAGACCGTGTCGAAGGCCATCAGCCGTTTGAGAATTTCCAATACCCTGGGTTTCATGCGTACGCCGCCACGGTCAGAGGGTTCGATTGCTGGGTTTTTATCAGTTCGGCGCTGTCATGGTGGCAGAGAATTTCACTGCCGCCGGCGATGGTCCGCCGCTCTGGCGCGACACAATTGCAGAGGCCATCCACCCGCACCGGGCAGCGGCTGAGGAAGGTGCACAAGCCAGGCACATTGGCTCGGGGGCCTAGGGTCGGCAATGTCTGGCACGTCGTTGCGCCGCAGCTTTCCAGCCAGCCCTGACGCAGTTCCGGCACGGAATGGATCAACAGGTCGGTGTAGGGATGGAACGGCGCTTCAGCATAGGCGTCGCGGGTGCCGGCCTGGATCTTGTGGCCGCTGTACATCACCACGATGTCGTCACACAGGGCCCGGACGGTGGAAATGTCATGGCTGATGAACAGATAGGACACCCCCAGTTGCTGGCGCAGGTCGCGCAGCAGTTCCAGGATCGCAGCCCCGACCACCGTGTCGAGGGCCGAGGTCACCTCATCGCAGAGAATCAGGTCCGGCTTGGCCGCCAAGGCCCGGGCCAGGTTGACCCGTTGTTTCTGCCCGCCGGACAGCTCGTTCGGCCGCCGGTCCGCCATCGCGCGCGGCAAACGCACCAGGTCCAGCAGCTCGCCAATACGCTCACGCAACGCCGTGCCCTTGAGGCCGAAATACATCTTCAACGGACGACTCAGGATCGTGCTGACACTGTGCATCGGGTTGAGCGCGGTGTCGGCATTCTGGAAAACCATTTGAATGCGTCGGAACTGTTCATGGGTGCGCGACGACAGGCTGCCGCCCAGGGGTTGGCCATCGAACGTCAAGCCGCCAAGGGCCGGCGTCAACAGCCCCGCCACGACCCGCGCCAGGGTCGACTTGCCAGAGCCCGACTCGCCAATCACGCCGATGGCCTGGCCCCGGCGGATCGTCAGGTCGATGTCTTCCAGCACGCGAATGGCTGGCATGCCCTGGGCATTTTTGTTGCCGTAGCCGGCGGTCAGTCCCTGGATGGTCAGCAACGGCGTTTCTTGCGCGATGTCGACGGGCGGACGAATCGTCGTGTCCGGGCGCGCCGCCGCCAGCAAGCTGCGGGTGTACTCGTGGGATGGACCTTGGAGCAACGGTGCCGTGGCGCTGTGTTCGAAGATTTCACCGCCGTTGAGTACGACAATCTGGTCGGCCATCTGCGCCACGACCGCCAGGTCGTGGGAGACATAGACCGCCGTCGCCCCGCGCTCATGGACCACTCGCTTGAAGGCCCGCAGCACATCGATCTGCGTTGTTACGTCCAGCGCCGTGGTCGGTTCATCGAGCACCACCAGCAACGGATCACTGATCAATGCCATGGCCGCCATCACCCGCTGCAGTTGCCCGCCGGACACCTGGTGCGGATAGCGTTGGCCGATGCGATCCGGGTCCGGCAGGGCCAGGTCGCGGAACAGTTCGACGGCCTTGGTTTCAAGCTCGGCCCGGCTGCCCAGGCCGTGGATCAATGCGCCCTCCACCACTTGATCAATGAGTTTTTTCGCCGGATTGAACGCCGCCGCGGCGCTCTGGGCGATGTACGACACCCGATTGCCTCGCAGCTTCTGCAATTGACTGTCGTTCAGCGCCAGCATGTCATGCTCACCGACGTGCACGCTGCCGCCGGCCAACCGGCAACCACGCCGGGCATAACCGAGCAGCGCCAGGGCAATGGTGGTCTTGCCGGAGCCGGACTCACCGATCAACGCCAGCACTTCACCCTTTTCCAGGGAAAAGCTGACGCCCTTGACGATATCCACCTCTCCACGCTCGCCACAGGCCACGACTCGCAAGCCCTCGACTCGAATCAATTCGCTCATCTCAATGGCCTCCCGTACGTCGATTGCGCCGCGACGACACCCGGTCGATGAACAGATTCACACCGATGGTCAGCGTGCCGATGGCCAGGGCCGGAATCACGATGGCCGGCGCGCCCTGATTGAGGCCACCGATGTTTTCGCGCACCAGGGAGCCAAGGTCGGCGTCCGGCGGTTGCACGCCGAGCCCGAGGAAACTCATGCCGCTGAGCAGCAGCACGATGAAACCGAAGCGCAGGCCCAGGTCCGCCAGCACCGGGTTGAGGATGTTCGGCAGGATTTCCACGCAGGCGATGTACAGCCGACGCTCGCCCCGGGTGCGGGCGACTTGCACGTATTCCAGGGCTTCGATATTCACCGCCATGCTGCGGGCGATGCGAAAGGCGCCGGGGGTGTAGCTCAACACCGCCGTACAGATCAGCAAGGTGACCGAGGAACCGAACGCCGAGACCATGATCAGCGCGAGCATCTTGCTCGGGATCGAAATGAACGCGTCCATCAGCCGGCTGATCAGTTCATCCAACCACTTTGGCGAGACCACCGACAGCAAGGCCAGGCTGGTGCCCAACGTGCTGGACAGCACCGCGGCTACCAGCGCGAGGCCGACGGTAAAGCGTGCGCCGACGAGAATGCGGCTGAGCATGTCGCGGCCCAGGTAATCCGTGCCGAACGGGTACGCGGCGCTGAAGGTGTCGAAGACATTGTCGGAGACCACTTCACCCACCGGGTGCGGCGCCAGCCACGGGCCGAACATCGCCACCAACAGCCAGATCGCACACATCGCGGCGCCGACCAGGCCCAGCCAGGACGCGCCATGGGGATCTTTGCCCAACCCCAGCGCGGCGGCCGCAGGCGGGGATTTCACAATGAGATTGTTCATTGGTTTCTCAGCCTCGGATTGGAAAGAATCGCGCACAGGTCGGCAATCAGCACCAACGCCAGGTACGCGGTACAGAACAACATCGTGCAGCCCTGGACCAGGGCCATGTCGCGGTTGGTCACGGCATCGACCATCAGGCTGGCGATACCGGGGTAGTTGAAGATCGTTTCGACGATCACCACCCCGCCCAGCAGGTAGGACAGGCTCAGGGCGATGGCATTGGCGATGGGTCCGATGGCGTTGGGCAAGGCATGGCGAAGCACGATGCGGACATTGCTCACGCCTTTGAGTCGGGCCATCTCCACATAAGGGCTGTCGAGCTGATCGATGACCGCCGCCCGGGTCATGCGCGACATCTGCGCGACAATCACGCAGCACAGCGTCATCACCGGCAAGGCGTAGGTGCGCATGAATTGCCAGGGTGAGGTGATGTCACTGGCGTAGGACAACGCCGACAGCCAACCCAGGTTCACCGCGAATATCAGCACCGCCAGGGTGGCGACCAGGAATTCCGGCACCGCGACCATGGTCAGGGTGAAAAAGCTCAGGAAGCTGTCGAGGCGCCCGCCCCGGCCCATGGCCGAGCCGATACCCAGGGTCAGCGCCACGGGCACGGAAACCAATGCCGTGGCCGCCGCGAGCATCAAGGTGTTGGGGACTCGGCCGGCCATCAGGTCGATGACCGGCATGGCATTGGAGATCGACATCCCCAGGTCACCGCTGAGCAGGCTCGTCAGCCAGTGCAGGTAACGCAACACACCGGGCTGGTCGAGACCCATTTTCGCCCGCAGGGCGGCGACTTGTTCCGGTGTCGCGAACTGGCCCAGGGACTGTTGCGCCGCGTCGCCCGGCAGCACCGCCGTGATGGCGAACACCACCATGGACACAATCAGCAAGGTCAGGACCGCCGCCCCCAGGCGTCGGCCAATCAACCACAGTGTGTTGCTATTCATCAGCCGCCCCTCATGCAATGCAGCGTGAACCCGAGGTTCATCAGGCGTCCAGCCAGACTTGCTCGGCGAACATGTAGCCCATGAAACCGCCCAAGGGGTTGGCGCCATAGCCTTTGACGCGCTGGTCGGCGCCGTCGATGTTGCTGATGAACACCGGCACGCCGATACCGCTGTGTTCATGCACCAGGGCTTGCATGTCGCCGTACATCTTGCCGCGCTTGGCCTCGTCGGTTTCCCCTCGCGCCTGTACCAGCAGTTGGTCGAACTGCTCGTTTTTCCAGCCCGACTCGTTCCACGGGGCCGTCGACTGGAAGAACTGCGAGAAGATCATGTCGGCATTCGGGCGCGGGTTGATGTTGCCAAAGCTCAGCGGGTGCTTGGCCCAATGGTTGGACCAGTAGCCATCGCTGGGCAGCCGGTTG
This sequence comes from Pseudomonas agronomica, assembly GCF_025917275.1. Lineage (GTDB taxonomy): Bacteria > Pseudomonadota > Gammaproteobacteria > Pseudomonadales > Pseudomonadaceae > Aquipseudomonas > Aquipseudomonas agronomica. The sequence continues at coordinate 7,137 of NZ_JAOSHO010000066.1, forward strand.
ACGTCGAGCTTGAGCCCGGCCTCTTTGGCCGATTGCTGCAGCAACACCGCGACGTCCACCGAACCGGTCGCGGCGGGCGAGCACATCAGCGGCATGCTGATGCTTTCCATGCCGGCCTTCTTGAGCAGGAACTTGGCCTTTTCCGGATCGTAGGCCCGTTGTGGCAATTCGGCGTTGTAGAAACGCGCACCGGGTGCGATGGGGTGGTCGTTGCCGACCCGGGCGTAGCCACGGAAAATCGCCGACTTGATCTGTTCACGGTCCAGCAACAGCTTCATGGCCTGGGTGAACTCCGGGCTTTGGCCCGGCATCTGGTCCTGGCGGATGATCAGGTCAGTGTAGTTACCCGACGGCGAATCGATGACCCGGTGCTTGGCGCTGGCCTTGATACGTGTGGTCGAGCGTGGGTTGACCTCGTTGACGATGTGCACGTCGCCCGACAACAGCGCGTTGATCCGCGACGATTCGTCGGCGATGCCAATGAATTCGATCTCGTCCAGGTACGGCAAGCCGGGTTTCCAGTAATTGGTATTGCGCGCGCCCACGGACCGTACACCGGGCTTGAACTCCTTGACCTTGAACGGCCCGGTGCCGATGCCCTGGCTGAAATCGGCGGTGCCCTCGGGCACGATCAGCATGTGCGAGACGGCCAGCACCGACGGCAGTTCAGCGTTGGGGCCGCTCAACTGTATCTGCACTTCGTGGGTGCCAACGGCTTTCACATCGGCGAACTGCGACGCCAGCGGCAAGACCTTGGACCCGGTGATCGGGTCCTTGTGGCGCAACAGCGAGAACACCACGTCGGCGGCGGTCAGTGCCTTGCCATTGTGGAAGGTCACTTCCTTGCGCAGGCTGATCACCCACAGCGTGGCGTCGGTGGTTTCGATGCGCTCGGCCAGCTCCAGTTGCGGGACCATATGACTGTCGAAACGCGTCAGCCCGTTATAGAACATGTAATGACGCACATAGTCGGTGGACGACGATCCTTTGGCCGGGTCCAGGGTATCGGCGGTGGAACTGGTCGAGCCGGCGACGCGGATACGCCCGCCCGGCTTGCCTTTGCCCGGGCTTGCCGCCTCGTCATCGGCGAACAACTTGCCGGCGGCGCCAAACAGGCTGCCTGCGCCCGCCACCGCCACCCCGGCCAATCCGAGCATCTGCAACGCATTGCGGCGTGACATGCCGCGATTGAGCCCTTCGAAAATGCGCAGACTTTCCGTACCTGTTACCAACTGGGTGTCGATACTGTTTTTCTTGTCAGTCATGTCAGTTCTACCTTTCGGAAGTGATAAGGCTCGATGGCTCGCGATTAACGCAACGTTGTGAAACGTGAAGCGTCCCCCATTAACTCAATGCAAATAGTCTTGAAGCCGGTAATACGCTCCCACCAGTGGCAGGAACCAGGGCTTGCCGAAATGCCCGGGAATCGCCGGCCAATCGAGCTCGCGCCAAGGATTGGCCTCGAGGTTGCCGGCCATCACGTCGGCCATGACCTGGCCCATGTGCACCGACATCTGCACGCCATGGCCGCTGTAGCCCATGGAGTGATAAACCCCGCCATGCTGGCCGGCCCGGGGCAACCGATCGGAAGTCATGTCCACCAACCCACCCCAGCAATAATCGACTTTTACCTGGGCCAGTTGCGGGAACATCTGCACCATTGCGGCATGCAGAACCTTGCCGCTCTTGGCGTCGGACACGCTGTCGGACATGGCAAACCGCGCACGCCCGCCAAACAGCAGGCGGTTGTCCGGCGTCAGGCGAAAGTAATTTCCGATCATGCGGCTGGTGACATACGAGCGATGGGCCGGCAGCAGGCGGTCGACCAAGGCCTGGGGCAACACCTCGGTGGCGATCACGAAACTGCCCACCGGCACGATCCTGCGCCGATACCAGCCCAACCCGCCCTGCTGGCAGGTTCCGGTCGCCAGCAGGATTTGCGTGGCCTGCAGCGAACCCTTGGTGGTGTTGACCCGATAACCGCCCGCACTGGCTTTCCAGTCCGTCACGGACACGCCCTGGAAAATCAACGCGCCGTGACGCGCGGCGGCCTCGGCCAACCCGACCCCGAAGCGTCCGACATGCATCTGCACGCCGTTACGCTGCAGCAAGCCGCCATGGAATTGGGCCGAGTCGACTTCAGCGCGGGTCTCATGGGCGGACAACAACTCGACCTCGGCATCGACCTCACGCCGAATCAAGTCGCACGTACGCGCCAGGCCTTCGTAATGCATCGGCTTGGCGGCCAGCTTGAGCTTGCCATTGCGCTTGAGATCACAGGCGATCCGCTCCTGCTCAACCAGCGAGACAACGCTCTGCACCGCGCTTTCATAAGCCTGGTAATAAGCGCGCGCCTTATCGGCGCCGAGGCTGGCACTGAGGGCCGCGTAGTCCTGGGCAACGCCGGTGTTGCATTGGCCGCCATTGCGCCCCGACGCCTCGCCAATCACCCGTCCGCCTTCCAGCACCGCTACGCTGGCACCCTTCAAGGCCAGGGCCCGGGCCGCCGCAAGGCCGGTGAAACCACCACCGACGATGGCCACGTCGACCTGCCCGGGCAACGCGCCGAGCTGGGCACCGGTAAACGCCGGTGCGGTATCGAGCCAATAGGACTCACTGCCCATGTCAAAACCCCTTTAGCCTTGAAGAGAGTTCAGAAACTCAGAGACCGACCAGCCCGGCCAATCCGCCGATGTCCGGGATCTGGTGGTAACCAAAGGCCGCGTTCGCCGGGTGTTCATGACCACGGGCCACGAAGGCTTTGTGCTTGATTTTCATGTCGTGGGCCGACATCAGGTCGTAGCGGAAGCTCGAAGACACGTGCAGGACGTCCTCCGGCCCGCAGCCGAGGTTATCGAGCATGTACTCGAAGGCGGCCAGGCGTGGCTTGTAGGCTTGTGCTTGTTGGGCGGTGAAGACTTTATGGAAAGGCGCACCGAGCTTGTCGACGTTGGACATGATCTGCTCGTCCATCGCGTTGGAGAAAATCACCAGGGGAATCTTGTCGGCGATTTTCGACAGGCCTGCCGGTACGTCGGCATGCGGTCCCCAGGTCGGTACGGCATCGTAGTAGAGCTGGCCTTCGCCCTTGTACTCGACCCCCCAGCGTTTGCAGACCCGCGCCAGGGCCGTCTTGAGAATCTCGTCATAGGGCCGCCAGTCACCCATCACCTGGTCCAGGCGATACGCCGAGAAATCCTTGACGAACTGCTCCATTTGCTCGGCAGGGACCCGATCGGCGAACAGCTCGCGCGTCATGGTGCCCATCTGGAAATTGGTCAACGTGCCGTAGCAATCAAAGGTAATGAACTTGGGGCGAAGGAAGCTCATGAGTGCAGTCCTGAGTGATGGTGGAGGTCATGAGGGGCAAGCGATTGCACCGTTCTGGAGGTGTGGGTGCGACGCTGCATCACGGATTTATTACAGCATCATGAGACCGCGCATATACCGTTAAAAGTATAGGTCGCTTGGCACAAACCACCGTTTTTCGGGGCCCGCTCAGCAGACTGTGCGGGATGCGCCATGCCTGGGCATCCGGGCCTTTTTCAAGGCGTCCGGGGCCATTTATGGTGCGCGCAAAGCCTCTCGAACCGCGGCGTGCGGCAGAATCTGCGCCGGCACAACGAGAACGGGCGCAGCCCCTGCGGGTGCGCCCGTTTGTTGTCTTGCCAGTGAGATTTGCGCGTCTCTAGAACTCCGCGACCTTGCCCCAGGACGAAGATTGGAAACGGTCCGGATGATAGGGTCGCGGGTCAACCAGGGGCGCCATGTCAGTGACGATATCGGCGATCAGATGACCCGCGCCCGGGCCGATGCCGAAGCCGTGGCCACTGAAGCCCGCCGCCAACACCAGGCCCGGGAGCTCAGCCATCTCACCGATACCCGGGACACCGTCAGGCGTGCTGTCGACATAACCGGCCCAGGCCCCGGTGATCGATGAGGTCTTCAGCATCGGCACCAGCTCGACCGCACGTTTGTACGTCAGCTCAACCACCCTGCCGTCTGCCTTGGGATCCAGGATCCGCATCCTCTCCATCGGTGTTGGCTGGTCCAGCCGCCAATGACCCAAACCTTCATGCCCCGCCTGGAAACCTTGCAAACCACCGGGTGCCAGCTTGCGCCAGCGACGCTGGAACATCGGCAGGAACTGCGGGGCGAAACGCAACAGTTGCGGCGTCGGGTCAACCCGCCCTCTGCCACTGATTGCCAGGGTGAAACCACCATCCGAACGACGGGTCATGGAAATGTCGGCGGTGTGCAGCGCATCCGGGATCTCCGGGGCGCCCTTGGACACCGCCATCACCGTCTGGCGAATGGTCGCCTGGGGGAAACGAATGCCGTACTGACGGCAGAACGACGACGCCCACGCGCCGCCCGCGAGCACGGCAAGAGGGGTACGAATGGTGCCCTTTTCGGTCACGACGGCGGACAGTCGTCCACCCTCGGTCTCGAGGCCACGCGCCGCGCACCCTTGATGCACCGTGCCGCCCAGCTTGATGATCGCCCGCGCCACCGCCGGTGCCGCGCGGGAGGGGTCGGCGGTGCCATCGGTCGGTGAAAACACCCCACCCTTCCAGGGCTTGCCGGTCACTCGACCACGTTCGGCGGCCTGCCCTGCCGTCAACATAAGGGTTGTGACATTCACCGTACGGGCAAACTCACCCCATTGCGCCCAGCCATCCAACTCCTTTTCGCTGTCGCTCAAATAAAGCAAACCGCAGCGCTTGAAGCCGGTGTCCTCGCCGGAATCCGCTGCGAACTGTTCCCACAAATCCAGGCTCTTGGTCGACAGCGGCAGCTCGCGAGCGTCTCGATTCTGCTGACGGCACCAACCCCAGTTTCGACTCGATTGCTCAGCGCCGATCCGGCCTTTTTCCACCAGGGCGACCTTCATCCCGCGCTTGGCCAGGTAATAGGCGGTAAAGGTCCCGATGATGCCGCCGCCAATCACGACCACATCAGCGTGCGTCGGCAGCTCGGAACTCGTCTCTACGGAAGTTAACGGTGCAGGCATTTGTCAGGATGTCCATTGAGGGCCGGGAAGTAAAAAGCACATCTTCTTCAGGCAATCTCCCGCGCATCGGCCATGCTCCGGGGTTTGCGACCAGGTCATGCGGCGACTCCCATCCGGGGGCATCGATGCCAGGCTGAATCATGGCTTTATTACAACACCGGGAAACCGTGCATAAACGGTTAAAAGCATAGGCTCCCTGGTACAAACCACCGTTTTACGAGACCTGTTCAGCAGACTTTGCGGGACGCCACGAACGCGGGGCATCGAGGGCCCCGCGCCGCGCCCTTACAGCCCCGCTGCCTGCGCAATCTGCAAACGCCAGTTTTCGGCTTCCTGCCAATCGTTGCCAAACGACCAGGTGGTCCACAGAGGTGTGCCTGAACCGATCTGAAGCTGGATTTGCAACGTAAAGGTGTGGTGAGTGGTACTCGACGTATAAGTGGTCGAGTCCGACGTGCCTTTATCGATCTCGCCCCCGAAGTGGGTGTTATTGATCCTGCGCTCACTGTGCTTGGTATGGGTGCGGGAGGTATGCACGGTCTCGGTTCGCTCATCGACACGGACCTGCCGAACGACCCGTGGCGCGTCAATCAGGGCGTGCTCATGGCCGGACTCCGCCGAATAGAGGTACAGCACCGCAGTCTCTGGAAATAACCCCAGCATGTCTCCCCCACGGGATATCCAGCGATACGGGCCCAGGTCCTGCTCGGCGAGGAACTCGGTGCATGCCTTATGCAGGACAACGGGGACGTTGTCCTCGGCACGTTTCAAGTCACGGCTTTCCTGGCGCCAGAACCACTGCAGCGGCAGGCTGAATACCCAGGTCACACACCAGAGCAGGCCCGCCAGCAGCGGCCCACCAATGTAATGCCCCGCCATGACCCATTTGATCAGCCAATAAGCGCAAAACAGGCCCTGCACAATCTTGAAGGGTTTCAGCACGACCTGCTTGCGCTGGGCCAGACGCGCCTTCGCGGGTGGGATCTGCTGGCGCGCCTGCTCGACGCTGGGTGAGATTGGGAAACGGGTGACTTCGGGATGGGTAACGAGCTCGCCTTGCGACATATAAGCTTCCTGGTGACTGCCTTGTCAGTGCCGGGGGACGGCGTAAGGCTCGCACTATAGCGGGTGTGCTTGAAATCGACGAGTTGCTCGTTGGAAACAAAATCCACTCAACAAGAGGCCGTCATAGCCCCGATGGGTTCATTTGAGAACAATGACCTGTGGCGAGGGAGCTTGCTCCCGCTCGGCTGCGAAACAGTCGTAAATCGGCGGGTGCGGTGTGTCTGTTGCTTCGTATTCGGAGGGTTTGGAGCCGCTTCGCGGCCCAGCGGGAGCAAGCTCCCTCGCCACGAGCCCATCATGTTTCTCAAGTAAGCAGCATCACCTACCCCTGTTTTTTCTCGCCCGAATGGCACTGCCGCTTCGGATCCTCGGGGCAAATAACCTGTAGCCTCCAAGCTGGGCCCGGACCTCCGCCCGAGCCCAGCCACCGATCAATAATCCCAAGACCCCGCCACCCAACGAAACGCATCACCGTTGACCGCCACCCGGCCCACGGAAGGAAACGAAAGGTGAGTGGCCACGAACAGCTCGCCACTCGCCGCGGCTTCCTGCATCAGCCGGACGCGAACGCGCACCGCCTCTTCAGGGTCATGCTCAAAGCCGTTCTGCCAATCGGGGTGGTCGAACGCCACCGGGAACAAGGCGTCGCCAGCAAACGTGAGTTTTTCGCGGCCAGACGTCACATGGACCACACTGTGCCCCGGCGTATGCCCCCCCGTGCGCTTGACCACCACGCCCGGTGCCACTTCATATTCCTGTTCAAAGGTGTGCAATTTGTCGTGGTACGCCTCCATGAATTGCCGTGCGGTGGTGTGCAGCACTTGCGGTATCGGCGAAGGCATGACGGTTCGCGAGAAATCGGGGTTGGCCCAGAACTCGACTTCGGTCGCACAAACATGAATCTTCACATCCGGCCGCAAGCTGTTCTTCACCTCGTCGACGAGCAGCCCGCCAATGTGATCCATGTGCATGTGGGTGATCACCACATCGGTGATGGAGGAAAGCTCGATGCCGGCCGCCTCCAGCCGCTTGGGAAACAGTCCGGCGCGCGGGAAACCGGGGAACTGCCCGCCTAGCCCGGCGTCGACCAGCAGGGTCTGCTCGCCGCTGCGCACGACCAGCACGTTCAGCGCCCAATCGAACGCGTCGGGGCCCAGGTACATGTCCTTGAACCAGGCGGCGCGGGCGGCCGGGTCGACGTTGGTGGACATGGTCGAGGTCGGCAGCGGCAGCACGCCATCGCTGACCACCAGCACATTGATGTCGCCGACCTTGAGTGCGTAGCGCGACGGAACCAGTTCCTCGGTCGCGGATGTTCCCTGGACGGCGGTTTTTTGCGCGGTGTCTTGCTGATGCATCGTCATGATCGCTCTCCTGTCTTGAATGGGGCGAATCCGTCTTTCCTCTGCCAGGACAACGGTCCACCTGGAGAACGAGTGTGCGGCGTGGCGCGGCGCGCTCGATACCATACGGGGGTATGCCACGCCTACATCTTGGCGTGATCGTTCCAAACAAACGGCTGGTGATTTGCAAGATTGGGCAATCATCGGACCGGATCGTGCAAGCTATCGTACCCAATGCTTCCTATAGTAATCGGTGCCCAACCATCTGGAGCTGGTCCGACTATGAGCGCCCTCAATATCAATGGCCGTGAGCACACGGTAGACGTAGACCCTGGCACCCCTACCCTGTGGGCCCTGCGCGACACGCTGGGCATGACCGGCACCAAGTTCGGCTGCGGTGCGGCCTTGTGTGGCGCTTGTACCGTTCATCTGGATGGACAGGCCATCCGGTCCTGCGTGACGCCGGTCGCGGCGGCGATTGGCAAGAAGATCACCACCATCGAAGCAGCCACCGATGGCAGCGACCCGGTGGGCAGCGCCGTGCATGAAGCCTGGGTCAAGCACGACGTCGCGCAGTGCGGTTACTGCCAGAGCGGCCAGATCATGAGCGCCACCGCATTTCTGAAGGCGCAACCCAAGGGCAAGCAACCGACGCCGGCCGAGATCGACTCGGCCATGGCCGGCAATATTTGCCGCTGCGGCACCTATGCCCGAATCCGCGCCGCGGTGGCCGATGCCGCCAAAGCCCTCGCCTGACAGGGAGTCCGCCATGCTCAACGAGATTTTTCCAACCGAACTTCCCCGTGCCTTGCAGCACCTGCTCGAACGCGATGATGCGGACGGTCCCGCGACCCTGCCCCGCCGCAGCTTCCTCAAGATCGTCGGCATCGGCGGCCTGGCCTTGGGCGCGTTCCCTCACCTCGCCCTCGGGCAACAAGCCAATGGCGCGGGCGAAGGCCCCCTCAAGCCGACCCAGCAACCGTCGGCCTTCGTGCAGATCGCGCCCAACGGCGAAGTGACGGTGACGATCAATCGCCTGGAATTCGGCCAAGGTGTGCAGACCGGCCTGCCCATGATCCTCGCCGAAGAACTCGACGCCGACTGGAGCCTGGTGCGCACGCGCAACGGTAGCAACGACGCGGCCTATATGGACCCGGCCTTTGGCATTCACCTTACCGGCGGTTCCAATTCGATCAAGAACAGCTACACCCAATACCGCGAACTGGGCGCCCGCGCCCGGTCGATGCTGCTGGCCGCTGCGGCCGCGCGCTGGAATGTCGACCCCGCCAGCCTGACCACGCAGAACGGCACGGTGCTTGGCCCAGGCGGCCGCAAGGCGACCTACGGCGAGCTGGCCGAAGCCGCCATGGCGATGCCGGTGCCGGAGAAGGTCACGCTCAAGGATCCCAAGGATTTTCGCCTCATCGGCCAGGCCACCACCCGCCTCGACGCCAAGGCCAAGAGCAGCGGCCAGCAGGATTTTGGAATCGATGTGCATTTGCCGGGGCAACTCACCGCGGTGGTCGCCCGACCACCGGTGTTCGGCGCCCGCATCGCGTCCCTGGACGACAGCGCCGCGCGCGCTACCAAAGGCGTAAAAGCCGTGGTGCGCGTGCCGCTCGATGGCGGTGCTGAAGGCGTCGCAGTCATCGCCGACGGTTATTGGCAGGCCAAACTGGCGCGTGATGCGCTGAAAGTCGAATGGGACGCGACCAAGGTCGAGAAAGTCGACACGGAAAAACAACTGGCCCAGTACCGCGAACTGGCCGGCCAATCCGGCCCCCTGCACTTCGATGCCGACATGAAGCCGCTAGCGTCGGCGCCCCATCAGTTGGAGGCCGAGTTCGTATTTCCCTATCTGGCCCATGCGCCCATGGAACCGCTGAACTGCACCGTCCAGCTGTCCGAGGGCCGCGCCCAATTGTGGGTCGGCACGCAGTTCCCCGGCGGCGATGGCGCGGCGGCGGCCAAGGTGCTGAACCTCAAGCCCGAGCAAGTCCAGGTGAATGTGCAGACAGCGGGCGGTGGTTTTGGCCGACGCGGCGTGCCCACCAATGATTTTGTCGTGCAGGCCTGCGAAGTGGCCAAGGCTGCTCGCGCCGCCGGGCTCGATGCGCCCATCCGCACCCTGTGGAGCCGGGAAGACGATATCAAGGGCGGCTACTACCGCCCCATGCACCTGCATCGCGCGCGCATCGGCTTCGATGACAGCGGCAAGGTGTTGGCCTGGGACCACGCCCTGGTCGGGCAATCCATCCTCACCGGCACCCTGTTCGCCGGACAGATGAAAAACGGCATCGACCCCACCGCCACAGAGGGCATGCGCGATCCGTACCCATTGCCGATGCGATTGACCGTGCATCATCCCAAGCTCAACGTGCCCGTGCTCTGGTGGCGCAGCGTCGGATCGACCCACACCGCGTTCGTGATGGAAACGCTGATCGATGAAATCGCCCGCACCACCCGGCAGGACCCGGTGGCGTATCGGATGAAGCTGTTTGGCGAGCAGAGCCCGCGCCATCGCGATGCGCTGCAACTGGCGGTGGACAAGAGTGGGTATGGCAAGCGCCAACTGCCCGCCGGTCAAGCCTGGGGCGTGGCGGTACACGAGTCGTTCAGCTCGGTGGTGGCCTACGTGGTCGAGGCGTCGGTGCAGGATGGCCGTCCGGTGCTCCACAACGTCACGGCAGGTGTTCACTGCAATCTGGTGGTCAACCCGCGCAGCGTCGAAGCCCAGGTGCAAGGCGCCGCGCTGATGGGGCTGTCGATGTGCTTGCCCGGTGGCGCAGTCACCCTGAAAGATGGCGTCGTGCAGCAAAGTAACTTTGCCGACTTCAGCGTGCCGCGCATTACCGACATGCCGCAGATCGCCGTCCACATCGTCCCCAGCGCCGAGCCACCGACCGGCATGGGCGAACCTGGCCTGCCGGCCTTGGCCCCGGCGTTTGCCAATGCCATCGCCAGCCTGACGGGCAAGCCCCTGCGGCAGTTGCCGTTCAGCCTGGCGTGATTGAAAGTAGATG
>NZ_JAOSHO010000660.1 GCF_025917275.1 Pseudomonas agronomica
CCAGCGGGAGCAAGCTCCCTCGCCACAAAAGCGGACATCTTCCGAAACAGAATGAAAGGATTGAGCTAAATTACCCCGCATCGGATTCTGAACCTGCCATCACGAGCCCTCATGCCCACCCAGCCTCTCTGGAAAACCTACCTGCTGTTCCTGGCCCCCATGGTCGTGTCCAACTTCCTGCAATCGATGTCCGGTACGCTTAACAGCATCTATATCGGCCAGATGCTCGGCACCCAGGCCTTGGCGGCGGTGTCGGGGATGTTTCCCATCGTGTTTTTCTTCATCGCCTTGGTGATCGGCCTGGGCGCCGGGGCAGGGGTGTTGATCGGGCAGGCCTACGGCGCCGGCGAGACCGGGACGGTGAAGGCGATTGCCGGTTCGACGCTGTTGCTGGGGGCGATCATCGGGTTGGTCGCGGCGGTGCTGGGCAGTGTCTTTGCTCGCGAAGGCCTGCAGGGGCTCGGGACGCCGGCCGATGTGCTGGATGACGCGGTGTCCTACGCGCGGGTGATGATGTGGATCTTGCCGATGCTGCTGGTGTTCGTGCTTTTTACCCAGCTGTTGCGCGGTGTCAGCGACACCGTTTCGCCGCTGCTGGCGTTGCTCGTGTCCACCAGCGTTGGAATGCTGCTGACGCCGGTGCTGATCCGTGGCTGGCTGGGGTTCCCGCAGATGGGGATCCAGAGCGCGGCGCTGGCGGGGCTGGTGGGCACCACCTCGGCGATGGCGATGCTGGCGTGGCGCCTGAACCGCCGGGTGCATGCCCTGGCACCGGATCGGGCGTTGTTCGCGGCGATGCGCCTGGACCGGGACATCCTCGGCAAAGTGCTGCGCATCGGCCTGCCCACGGGTTTGCAAATGGTCGTGATTTCGCTGTCGGAGTTGGTCATCCTCGCCCTGGTCAATCGCCACGGCTCCCAGGCCACGGCGGCCTACGGCGCGGTGACGCAGATCGTCAACTACGTGCAGTTCCCGGCGTTGTCGATCGCCATCACCGCTTCGATCCTCGGTGCCCAGGCCATCGGGGCCGGGCGCCTGGAACGCCTGGGGCCGATCCTGCGCACCGGGCTGTTGATCAATGTCTGGCTGACCGGTGGGCTGGTGCTGCTGGGGTACCTGTTGTCCCATTGGTTGTTGGGGCTGTTCATCACTGACCCGGCAGCGCGAGTCCAGGCCGAGCATCTGCTGCACATCATGCTCTGGAGCCTCCTGGTGTTCGGCTTCCAGGCGATCATCGGCGGCATCATGCGCGCCAGCGGCACGGTGCTGGTGCCGGTGGCGATCTCGATTTTCTGCATCATCGGCGTGCAAGTGCCGGTCGCCTATCTGTTCGACGCACACTTCGGCCTGCAAGGGGTGTGGATGGCGTTTCCAGTGGCGTACCTGAGCATGCTTTTGTTGCAAACGCTGTATTACAAACGGGTCTGGCAGCATCAGCGGATCGAGCGGTTGGTGTAACCGGCTTATCACTGACCTCTGTGGGAGCGAGCCTGCTCGCGAAAGCGTTGGTTCAGCCAGCATTGATGTGACGCTTTCGCGAGCAGGCTCGCTCCCACATGAAATCGGCGTTTGGCAGGTTATCGCGGATGTTAAAGTGCCCGCCATTCGCCCCGTCATCCATGAGGATCACGATGTCCGTAGAACGCTCCTCCATCGCCTACCGCGCCTTCCTCTTCGACATGGACGGCACGCTGCTCAATTCGGTCGCCGCCACCGAGCGGATCTGGACCCGCTGGGCCATCCGCCATGGCCTGGACGTGGCGAAATTCCTGCCGACCATCCACGGCGTACGCGCCGTCGACACCGTTGCCCGCCAGAACTTGCCCGGTGTGGATGCCCAGGCCGAGGCCGCGCAATTGACCGTTGAAGAAATCGAAGACGTGGAAGGGGTGGTCGAGGTGCCCGGTGCGCTGGCGTTTCTCAAGAGCCTGCCGCCGACGCAATGGGCCATCGTCACGTCTGCGCCGATGGCCTTGGCTTTACGTCGGATGGAAGCCGCCGGGATCCCGCGCCCCGAGGTGATGGTGACTGCCGAAGACGTGAGCGCCGGCAAGCCGAACCCCGATTGCTATCTGCTCGCGGCGCAGCGCTTGCAAGTGGCCCCGGAGGAATGCCTGGTGTTCGAAGACGCCGAAGCCGGGATCAAGGCGGGCGAGGCAGCGGGCATGGACGTGATGGTGGTGACAGCCACGCATACGCACCCGGTGGTGACGTTGCATGGGCAGATCGCGGATTACCGTGGGTTGAGCATTGCGGTGGACGACGGATTGATACGCCTATCAAGCCACCACTAAACCCCTGTGGGAGCGAGCTTGCTCGCGA
>NZ_JAOSHO010000661.1 GCF_025917275.1 Pseudomonas agronomica
GGGGCACTCAGTTGTCACGGGGAGTTGTGTCACGTCGCCGGCCGGATCGCCTTGATCAACGACTGCAGCGAATAGCCCAACCGCGGCGCCAGCCCTTCCGCCCGGGCAACCAGGCCGTCCATATCCAGTTCCTGGTCGAGGTCCGCCGGCACGATCAGGATCACGTTGCCCTCCTTCACCGGCAGCTCCCAATAATGTCGGTGGTACAGGCCACGCAACAGCGCCGCGCCCAGGGGCTTGCCGTCATCGGTGGCCCATTGGTTGATCACCAGCCAGCCACCGGGATTGAGGCGCTTCTGACAGTTTTCCAGAAAACCCCACGCCAGATGGCCGACGCCGGGGCCTACGTCGGTATAGAGGTCGACGAAAATCAGGTCAGCCGGCTCCGCCGTTTCAAGCAGTTCGAGGGCATCACCGACGCGGATATACAAGCGCGGATCGTCATCCAGCCCCAGGTATTCGATGGCCAGGCGCGGCACGTCGGGGCGCAGTTCGATCGCCTCGACATCTTCCAACGGCAGGAACTTGAGACAGGCCTGGGTCAACGTACCGGCGCCCAACCCCAGGAACAACGCGCTTTCCGGCTGCTCATGACACAACGCACCGATGAGCATGGCCCGGGTGTAGTCATATTCGAGCCAGCTCGGGTCGGCGGTGAACACGCAGCTCTGCTCAATGGCATCGCCAAATTCGAGGAACCGGTAATCGGCCACTTCGAACACGCGGATCATGCCGAACTCGTCGTGCACCTCGGCGAGCAAATGCTCGACGCGCTCCTCTGTCATTTCATCTCCTGATGTTGCCGGGCGGGCATGGGCCTGCGTATACGGGGCAAAGGCGCGATTGTCCGCGAAGCAAGCGGAACAGGTCACGCACTAATTTGCTGATAACATGAGCGCCCGAGCGTAAACCACCTAGAGATCATGATGAGCCAACCCTGGAGCCCTGACAGCTGGCGCGCCCTGCCGATCCAGCAACAACCCCGCTACCCCGACGCCGCGCACCTGTTGCAGGTGGAGCAGACCCTGGCCAGTTATCCGCCATTGGTGTTTGCCGGTGAGGCCCGGGAGTTGCGCCGTCAGTTCGCCGAGGTGACCCAGGGCCGAGCCTTCCTGCTGCAAGGCGGCGATTGCGCCGAAAGCTTCGCCGAGTTCTCGGCCGCCAAGATCCGCGACACCTTCAAGGTGCTCTTGCAGATGGCCATCGTCATGACGTTTGCCGCCGGCTGCCCCGTGGTCAAGGTCGGGCGCATGGCCGGGCAATTCGCCAAGCCACGCTCGGCCAACGATGAAACCATTGACGGGGTAACGTTGCCGGCCTATCGCGGCGACATCGTCAACGGCATCGGTTTCGACGAAAAAAGCCGCGTGCCGGACCCGGAGCGGTTGCTGCAGTCCTACCACCAGTCCACCGCCACCTTGAACCTGCTGCGCGCCTTCGCCCAGGGCGGTTTTGCCGATCTGCACCAGGTGCACAAGTGGAACCTGGATTTCATCGCCAACTCAGCCCTGGCGGAAAAATACAGTCACCTGGCCGACCGTATTGACGAAACCCTGGCGTTCATGCGCGCCTGCGGTATGGACAGCTCGCCGCAACTGCGCGAAACCAGTTTCTTCACCGCCCACGAAGCGCTGCTGCTCAACTACGAAGAAGCCTTCGTGCGCCGCGACAGCCTGACCAATGATTATTACGATTGCTCGGCCCACATGTTGTGGATCGGCGACCGGACCCGTCAGCTGGACGGCGCCCATGTCGAGTTCCTGCGCGGGGTGAACAACCCGATCGGGGTCAAGGTCGGCCCCAGCATGAACCCTGACGACCTGATCCGCCTGATCGACGTGCTCAACCCGGACAACGACCCGGGCCGACTGAACCTGATCGCGCGCATGGGCGCCAACAAGGTCGGCGATCACCTGCCGCAACTGCTGCGCGCGGTGCAGCGCGAGGGCAAGCAGGTGCTGTGGAGCTCCGATCCGATGCACGGCAACACCATCAAGGCCAGCAGCGGTTACAAGACTCGGGACTTTGCGCAGATCCTGGGCGAAGTGAAGCAGTTCTTCCAGGTCCATGAAGCCGAAGGCACCTATGCCGGCGGTATTCACATCGAGATGACCGGGCAGAACGTCACCGAATGCATCGGCGGCGCGCGACCGATCACCGAGGACGGGCTGTCGGATCGTTACCACACCCACTGCGACCCGCGGATGAATGCCGATCAGTCGCTGGAACTGGCGTTCCTGATTGCCGAGACGTTGAAGCAAGTCCGGCGATAAAATCTTCGTCGGTCATCGAACAGCCATCGCGAGCAAGCTCGCTCCCA
>NZ_JAOSHO010000662.1 GCF_025917275.1 Pseudomonas agronomica
CGCCTGGCGATGCGCCGCCGGTCGCCGGCCACCCGATACATCAGCGCGCCCAGCGCCCGGCCGATCCGCAACAACAACGGATAGGGCAACTGAACGATCAGCCACAACAGCCCCAGGCCGCACCACAGCAGCCAGAAACGCGGATGAAAAAATGCAGCTCGAAAACGCGGGCGATCCATTACAGCTTCCATTAAGACATGGGCCGCGCATTCTACATTGTTCGACCCGGGTTGCGGCTGACGGGCGATCTCGTTATAAGTCTCGGCACTTTTAGTGACAAGTCGTTGTACGCCGACCATGAGCCAAACCGAACCGCTAGACCAAGATCCCGTGTTCCAGCTGAAGGGCAGCATGCTCGCCATTACGGTGCTGGAACTGGCCCGTAACGACCTGGAAGGTCTTGACCGGCAGTTGGCGGCAAAAGTCGCCCAGGCCCCGAATTTTTTCAGCAATGCCCCGCTGGTGCTGGCGTTGGACAAGCTGCCGGCCGGCGAAGGCTCGGTGGATTTGCCAGGCCTGATGCGCGTTTGCCGCCAGCACGGCCTGCGCACCCTGGCGATCCGCGCCAGCCGTATCGAAGACATCGCCGCCGCCATTGCCGTGGATATTCCGGTGCTGCCACCCTCGGGCGCCCGTGAACGGGTGCTGGAACTGAGCCCGGCCGAACCGAAAAAACCGGAAAAACCACCCGAGCCCACCATCAAGCCCACCCGGGTCATCACCTCGCCGGTGCGCGGCGGACAGCAGATTTATGCCCAGGGTGGCGATCTGGTCGTCGTATCCTCGGTCAGCCCGGGGGCGGAACTTCTGGCCGATGGCAACATCCATGTATACGGCCCGATGCGCGGCCGTGCGCTGGCCGGTGTCAAGGGCGACACCAAGGCAAGGATCTTCTGTCAGCAGTTGAGCGCTGAACTGGTCTCCATCGCCGGGCAATACAAGGTTTCCGAGGATTTGCGGCGCGACCCGTTATGGGGGGCCGGCGTCCAGGTCAGCCTGTCGGGCGACGTGTTGAACATCATTCGGCTTTAACGGATACTGCCGCATTTTCCAAGCATCTCTAAAACCTAGCGAATACGGCTTATACGACGTAGGAAAAAGGATCAGGCAGCGTTTACCGGAGGTAGACCCCGCCCAATCCCCGATTCCAGCCAAGCCTGTCCAATTGCAGCAGTTTTCCAGAGATGTTTTTCAGGGGCTGACAAAGTCCTTTTTCCTTAGGGGTGAAACACCTTGGCCAAGATTCTCGTGGTTACATCCGGCAAGGGTGGTGTGGGTAAGACCACCACCAGCGCCGCTATCGGTACCGGCCTCGCCTTGCGCGGCCACAAAACAGTCATCGTCGACTTCGACGTCGGCCTGCGTAACCTCGACCTGATCATGGGTTGCGAGCGCCGCGTGGTCTATGACTTCGTCAACGTGGTCAATGGCGAAGCGAACCTGCAGCAGGCCCTGATCAAGGACAAGCGCCTTGAGAACCTCTATGTATTGGCTGCCAGCCAGACCCGCGACAAAGACGCGCTGACCCAGGAAGGCGTGGAAAAGGTCCTGATGCAGCTCAAGGAAGACTTCGAGTTCGTGGTCTGCGACTCCCCGGCCGGTATCGAGAAAGGTGCCCACCTGGCCATGTACTTCGCTGACGAAGCGATCGTCGTGACCAACCCGGAAGTCTCCTCGGTCCGTGACTCCGATCGCATGCTGGGCCTCCTGGCGAGCAAATCCCGCCGTGCCGAGCAAGGTGAAGAGCCGATCAAGGAGCACCTGCTGCTGACCCGCTACAACCCGCAACGCGTCAGCGACGGTGAAATGCTTGGCGTCGAAGACGTCAAGGAAATCCTCGCGGTGACCCTGCTGGGCGTGATTCCAGAATCCCAAGCCGTACTCAAGGCCTCGAACTCCGGTGTGCCGGTCATTCTTGACGACCAGAGCGACGCCGGCCAGGCATACAGCGATGCTGTCGATCGCCTGCTGGGCAAAACCGTCGAGCATCGATTCCTCGACGTCACGAAGAAAGGTTTCTTCGAGCGCCTGTTTGGAGGTAGGTAATGAACCTTTTTGACTTCTTTCGTGCCAACAAAAAGCCCAGTACCGCCTCGGTCGCGAAAGAGCGTCTACAGATCATCGTGGCGCACGAACGCGGCCAACGCAGCACGCCCGACTACCTGCCTGCCCTGCAGAAGGAACTGGTCGAGGTGATCCGCAAGTACGTCAACATCGGTAGCGATGACGTGCACGTGGCGCTGGAAAGCCAGGGCAGTTGCTCGATCCTGGAACTCAACATCACCCTGCCGGATCGCTGATCGACCCGGCTGGAGCC
>NZ_JAOSHO010000663.1 GCF_025917275.1 Pseudomonas agronomica
AACGATAACGCGGTCCGACTAATCCACACTCCGAGGCAACTGCAACGTCACCCGCAACCCGCCTTCGCGCAGGTTCTGCAGGCTGACTTCGCCACCATGGCTGTGGGCAATGTTGCGGGCGATGCCCAGCCCCAAGCCGTAACCCTGCTGCTGCCCAGCCAGGCGAAAGTGCGGCTCGAAGACTTGCTCCAGGCGCTGTTCCGGCACGCCCGGACCTTCATCGTCGACGTGCAGGATGAACGCTGTTTCATCGTCATCGATGTGCAGGTGGGCACGCTGTCCGTATTTCAAGGCGTTGTCGATCAGGTTGCCGATGCAGCGCTTGAGGGCCAGCGGCTTGCCGGGATACGGCGCCAGCGCCCGGCCATCTTGGGTCACACGGCCGTTGCCGTTGGGCGCCAGGTAGGGCTCCACCAGGCAATCCAGCACATGATTGAGGTCCACCGGCTCGATGTTCTCGTGGATGTCGGTGTCCTTGACGCATTGCAGCGCGCCCTTGACCAGCAACTCCAACTCGTCCAGGTCACGGCCAAACTTGGCTTGCAGGTTTTCATCCTCCAGCAGCTCGACCCGCAACCGCAGCCGGGTGATGGGCGTGCGCAGGTCATGGGAGATCGCACTGAACAACTGGCTGCGCTCGGTCAGGTAGCGGCTGATGCGCTCGCGCATGGCGTTGAACGCCCGCCCCACTTCCACCACCTCACTGCCGCCGCCCTCGGCCACGGGCTGCACTTCAGCGCCAAGGGACATGTCCCGCGCGGCTCGGGCCAGACGCTTGAGTGGCCGGCTCTGCCAGTGCACCAGCAAGCCGATGAACAACAGCAACAGGCTACTGGTGAGCACGATGAAACCCACCTGCTGCTTGGGCAGGTCCTGTTCTTCGAGGCTGGTATAGGGTTCGGGCAGCAGCGAGGCGATGTACAGCCATTCGCCCGGCGCCATCTGGATCTGCGTGACCAGCACCGGCGGATTCACCGGTTCCAGCGTCAGGGCGTAATGGGCCCAGGAGCGCGGCAGCTCATCGAGTTTCAGCCCGCCGTTGAAGATCCGCAGGTCTTCGGGGCTGACGAACTTGACGGAGATATCGGCGTTGTTGCCCAGGGAACGTCGCAGCACTTCATCCACGGCCTGGAGCACCGCCAGCTTGCGCGGTGTCACGGGCAACACGTCCATGCCCAGCGGCTTGTCGTTGAGCGTGACGACAAACCGTGTGCCGCCCATGCTGCGCAACTGGTCCAGCACCAAGGGCCGATAGGCCACCGGCAGCGAGCGCAGATAGCTGACGGTGGCGGTCATCGAATGGGCGAGGCTGCGGGCGCTGGTGACCAGGCCTTCGAGCTGGGTGGCACGCAGTTGCGAGACCCAGATCAGGCTCGACAGCGTCTGGGCGAACAGCACAACCAGCAGGGTCAGCAACAGCATCCGCCCGAGCAACGAGCGCGGCACCGGTATCCGCCGGACAATTTTCCTGATCGCTTCAGTGGCCATTGCTGGCAACCACACTGGCCGCCAGTTGATAACCGCTGCCGCGCACCGTGCGAATCAACCGCGGCGGCTTATCCGTGTCGCGCAAGCGCTGGCGCAGGCGACTGACCGCCATGTCGACGATCCGGTCGAGGGGCATCAGTTCACGCCCTCGGGTGGCGTTGCCGATGGTGTCGCGGTCGAGGATTTCCTGGGGATGATCGAGGAACAGCTTGAGCAACGCGAAGTCGGCGCCGGAGAGGATCACTTCTTCGCCATCGGTGTGGAACAGCCGATGGCTGACCATGTCCAGCCGCCACTCGTCGAAGGCCAGCACGTCGCCGCCCGACCGTTCCTGGCCGAACTGTGCCCGGCGCAGCAGCGCCTTGATACGCGCCTGCAATTCACGCGGGCTGAACGGCTTGCCCAGGTAATCATCGGCCCCCAGCTCCAGGCCAATGACCCGGTCGGCCTCATCGGAACTGGCGGTGAGCATGATGATCGGCACATGGGCCTGGCGCGGGTGTTCGCGAACCCAGCGGCAAAGGCTGAAGCCGTCCTCGTCGGGCAGCATCACATCGAGGATCACCAGATCGCTCGGCGCCTCGTTCAAGGCCTGGCGAAACCCGGCGCCGTCAGGCGTGGTGCGCACCTGGAAACCCGCACGGCTGAGGTAAGTGTCCAGCAGTTCGCGAATCTCCTGGTCGTCGTCGACCAACAAAATCGATTTGTTCACTGAACTCACGGGGCCTCGTCCTTGTTGTTTGGATTGGGGGCGATTATGCCTGATGGATGAGGACTACAAACACACCACAAAACACACTACAAAACCCTGTGGGAGCGAGCTTGCTCG
>NZ_JAOSHO010000664.1 GCF_025917275.1 Pseudomonas agronomica
CAAAGAGTATTCAAGGGATTTCGGCGATGATCCGTTGGTGTTGTATAAGTTGAATGTTCCTTTGGAAAATAACATTAACAATGGGAATTTTGATGTGATTGCCAGATGGGTGGAAGTTCTGCAGCCATATTTCAAACACCACCTAGATTTATCTAGGTATGACTATCAAGTGTCTTTTGACTATCGAGATAAGTGGTGAACGCCAGGTCACGCAAAAAGGTCTTGCTCTACGTGATTTTTACGTGATTGGCTGCAACGCTTCCATGTATTTGAGCCAGGTATCAAACCGGTTGCATTGCAACCGTATCGCGGGCAATCCTATTTCAATAGCTGCGAGCGAGCCATGCAGCGGTTTGTCATAGCCCTCGTAAAGTTTCAGGAGTCGTTTGCTCGGTGCTGTCACCGGGCTGTTGTTGATGCTTTCCGGAGTATCGAATTCGTTTCGTATATGCAGAAGCTTATCTTCAAGGGCTGGCTGGTTGATTCCCAGGGCCAGTCGCTTGGGACAGCTGAACAGTAATCCTTCGAATTCGTACATCTGGACATATGGAATGAATCGACGCATCGCTTCGTCACCGAGCTTCTGTCGCAGCTTGTCCATCATGGCTTCCAGCAAACAATCAGCCTTTCCATCCATAGTCTCTTTATTGCTGGCTTCGACCTTGCCGGGAAATGCTTCGGGGAGGCCGTAGAAATCAAAGAAAGTGGTGCAATAGGCTTGGCGATCACCGAGCAGCCTTTTTTCAAGATCAGTCAGCAGGCGTTCGAAACGGAAGTTGCCACCCTTATGACCCGGTTTGCCAATCAGAGCGGGCACAAGATAAATATCCAAATGATGAAAGGCTTGGGCAAGCACCTCGTTGATGAACATTTCCTCTGTCTGACCCTCGCAAATGACGTGTACTCGAATCATTTACGTGGCCTCCCGCCAAGGATGTTTTTCTCCCATAGTTCACCGACCGAATAGTCGTCTAACCAAGTCTCAAACTCGTCCTCGTCGAGTCGTTTGAATACCGTCGCTCCCTTTTCGCGTTCGACAATGATCAGATCGTTTATGGAGAACTCATTCACCAGCGGCACGGACTGTGTCGAGACAATCACTTGCATTCTTGTCGAGGCCGATCGAAGCAATGAGCCCAGCAGGGTGATTGCGTAAGGATGCAGACCCAGCTCTGGTTCGTCGATGATGATGGTCGATGGAGGGTCGGGTTGCAGCAGTGCAGTGACCAGACACATAAAACGGATTGAACCGTCCGAGAGCTGGCTCGGCCAAAAGACATAGTCGCTGTCGTTTTGACGCCACTGCAAATTGATCAGCTCTTCTTCCGTATCCAGGCGACGAGGTTTGAGCACAAAATCATCAAAAAACGGAATCGCCAGTTGGATGGTCTTGCGAATCTGTTCATAGACGTCCGGCGTCTCTGTGGTCAGGCGATAGAGATAGGCCGCTAGATTCGAAGCATCAGGGCGCAAGTAATCATTGATGTGCGCGGGGCCAAAGCGCTTAACGCTTGCCATGTCACTGGTGTCATGGAAGTGGAATACTTTCCAGCTGGAAATCGATTCGTAGCAATAAGCTACTACGTCGTTTTTATAGGGAGCTTGAAATTTTTTGGAGTCGAATGCTTCCTTGAGCTTTGCTTCTTGATGTCCTGAGCCGAGCGGAACCCATTCTGCCCCAAACTGGGGGCCATCGAAAAAAAGCCGTTCATTCGAAAATACAAAGCCCCCCTCCACCGTTGGCTCCAATTCGAACTGGTAGCCGTTCAGGCCGAATTTGACGAAAGACTCGATTTTCTGAGTTTCTTTCACGCCGAAACTGACAATGCGATCCGCAGAGCCCTGTTGAGTGGTCCATTTTTTCAGGCGCTGTTCCATCATCTCGCCGAGCATACGAAAGTAGGAAACGAAGCTGCTCTTTCCGGCACCATTGGCGCCCAGCAGGACGTTTAGGTTGTCGAGCTCCAGGCCGTCCAGATTTTTTATGGACTTGAAACCCTTGATTGTCAGCCGGTAGATGGCGTTTTTCTTGCTCATTGATGCGACATTCCTTAGCGGTGCTGTCTCGTGAAGCGCAGGCCACTTTTATGAATAGCTTTCCAGAGTCTGCCACTGATTTCAGAGGTTGGCTTGTCGCATCCTAACTCTAATTTTTTCCAGCTAATACCAGCCCTTGAGTAGGACATCATTCACTGGATGTTTTTCAGGTATCCGTTGAGCGCGTTCAGCGGATTATGGAGCTGATCCATGGTTTGAGAAGCCCTGAAGTCCTCGGCCAAGCGATGCAGCTCCCGCCCCAACACCGTATCCAC
>NZ_JAOSHO010000665.1 GCF_025917275.1 Pseudomonas agronomica
TTGAATAGCGCTCAGCCTTGCGAACTTGTTTGCCTACCGAGACCCCCGCGTGCCCGACGCCATCCTGCGCCTCGCCTTGCCATCACCGCTGCGCCGCCTGTTCGATTACCGCGCCCCGGCCGGAGTGCCGCGTGCCCAGTTGCTGCCGGGCATGCGCCTGCGGGTGCCGTTCGGCCGGCGGGAAATGATCGGCATCCTGGTGGAAGTCACCGACCACAGTGAAGTGCCGGTGGACAAGCTCAAGCCGGCCCTGGCCCTGCTCGATGCGACGCCGCCGCTGCCGGCGTCGCTGTTCAAGTTGTGCCTGTGGACCGCCCAGTATTATCAGCACAGCCTGGGCGACACCCTGAGTTGGGCCCTGCCGGTGCTGTTGCGCCAGGGCGAACCGGCCGAGGCGCGCCAGGAGCGGTTCTGGTCGGTGGCGCCGGGCGCCTCGCTGGACGACCCGCGCATCGCCCGCGCACCGCGCCAGCGCGAAGCCCTGGCGACCCTGGCCCAACACCCCCACGGCGTGGCCCACCAGTTATTGAGCAAACTGATGCTCAGCAAGGACAGCCTCGACCTGCTGCTGGCCAAGGACCTGGTCCAGGTCGAGGTTCGTCGTCATTTACCAGGCGCGCGCCACGAACACTGGCTGGCCCAACCGGAACTGCCGCTCAACGCCGAACAACGGGCCGCTTGCGAGGCGATTCGCGCAGGTTTCGACAGCTATCACGCATTCTTGTTGGCGGGTGTCACCGGCAGCGGCAAGACCGAGGTCTACCTGCAGCTGATCCGCCAGACCCTGGAAGCCGGCAAGCAGGCCCTGGTACTGATTCCGGAAATCAACCTCGGCCCACAAACACTGGCGCGCTTCGAACAGCGCTTCAATGCACGGATCGCCCTGGTGCACTCGGCGGTCAACGATCGCGAACGCCTGGAAGCCTGGCTCGCCGCCCGGGACGGCGAGGCCGATATCATCATCGGCACCCGCTCGGCGCTGTTCACGCCGATGAAAAACCCCGGCCTGATCATCATCGACGAAGAGCACGACGGTTCCTATAAACAGCAGGAAGGCCTGCGCTACCACGCCCGCGACCTGGCGCTGGTGCGGGCCCGACAAGAGAACATTCCCATCGTCCTTGGCTCGGCCACGCCTTCCCTGGAAAGCCTGCACAACGCCTACACCGGTCGCTATGGCCTGCTGCGCCTCAACGAACGGGCCGGCGGCGCCAAGCAGCCACGCTTCCTGCGCCTGGATGTGAAAAGTCGTCCGCTGGACAGCGGCATCTCCGGGCCGATGCAGCAAGCCATCGGCCAGACCCTGGCCGCCGGGCAACAGGTGCTGGTGTTCCTCAATCGCCGGGGATTTGCCCCGACCTTGCTGTGCCATGATTGCGGCTGGATGTCCGGTTGCGAACGCTGCGACGCGCGGATGACCGTGCATCAGCGTTACGGCGAGCTGCGTTGCCACCATTGCGGGCACTCCGAACGCGTGCCAAGGAACTGCCCGCAGTGCGGGAAAGTGGACTTGCGTCCGGTGGGCGCCGGCACCGAGCGCGCCGAAGAACGGCTGGGGATCCTGTTTCCCGACTACCCCGTGCTGCGGGTGGATCGCGACAGCACGTCGCGAAAGGATGCGATGAACAATCTGTTCGCCACCATCCAGAAGGGTCAGCCGTGCATCCTGGTGGGCACGCAAATGCTCGCCAAGGGGCATCACTTCCCCCGGGTCACGCTGGTATCGATCCTGGATGCCGACGGCGGACTGTTCTCCGGTGATTTCCGGGCCAGCGAGCGCATGGCGCAGCTGATCGTCCAGGTTGCAGGCCGCGCCGGGCGCGCCGAAGAGCCGGGCAAGGTGATCATCCAGACCCACCTGGCGGATCATCCACTGCTGATACAACTGACCGAACAGGGCTATTTCGCCTTTGCGGAACAGGCGCTGAGCGAACGCCGTGGCGCCGGGTTGCCACCCTTTGCGCACTTGGCGCTGTTGCGCGCCGAGGCTCATAAACCGGGGCAGGCGGAAGGTTTCCTGGACGAAGCGTGCAGTGAGGCGGAACGCCTGCTGGCGGAGCAGAACCTCACCGGCATCGAACTATTGGGCCCGGTTCCGGCTCCGATGGAGCGGCGGGCCGGGCGCTATCGCGCCCAGCTTTTATTGCAGGCCAATGCCCGGGCGCCGTTGCATCGGCTGCTGAGCGCCTGGTTGCTGGTGCTGGAACAGATGCCCAGTGGGCGGGCGGTGCGCTGGTCGCTGGATGTGGATCCGGTGGATTTGTACTGACCCAGGCGCCGCCTTCGCGAGCAGGCTCGCTCC
>NZ_JAOSHO010000666.1 GCF_025917275.1 Pseudomonas agronomica
GCGGTGCCGACCTCGGTTTCGACCGTTGCCTGGTGGTGCACAACATGCCGGCGGTGTATTCCAAGGCCGCGAAGAAAAACGTCTTCCTGGCCCCGTCGAGCCTGGCCATTGCCGCGCTCGCCAAGGTCAAGCAATGGGAGAGCCCGGGCAACCAGGTGACCTTCGCCGAGGACGTTTCCCGCACCGTCGAATACAACATCCTCGACACCTCCACCGAAGGCGATCTGCTCAACCGCTACGGCGTCAGCTACTACGCCCGCACCATTCTTGGCGGCTTCTCGTTGCTGGGCAACCGTTCCATCACCGGCAAGTTCATCAGCTACGTCGGCCTGGAAGATGCCATCAGCCGCAAGCTGGTGAAGGCCGGCCAGAAAGCCATGGCCAAGAACCTGACCAAGTCGTTCATGGACCAAGAGGTCAAGCGCATCAACGACTGGCTGCAAACCCTGGTCGCCGACGAAACCATCCCTGGCGGCAGCGTGTACCTGCATCCGGAACTGAACAGCGTCGAGAAGTACAAGAACGGCACCTGGTACGTGGTCATCGACTACGGCCGCTACGCGCCGAACGAACACATGATTTATCAACTCAATGCCCGCGATGAAATCATCGAGCAGTTCCTGGAGGACGTTCTCTAATGTTTACCAACCGCGTAAGACAGGCCATCGCGGCCACCCTGCAAGGCCTGCCGCTGTCGGCGACCGTGGAAGAATTCACGCCGCCGAAGATCGAATTCGAAATGGAAGAGATGCGTGGCGGCCGCTTCATCGGCGAGGAAATGGCCAAGGGCGGCAAGGTGCTGACGGCCAAGCTGGTGCTGCAAGGCGTCGGGCCGGAAATCATGTTGGCCCTGGGCGTGAGCGTCGGCGACGACATTCTGCTGAACGTGCGTGAAGCGGGCCAGGATCAGGACGGCAACACTTGGTTCACCTACCACACGGTGGGCGGCAAGTTGAAATCCCTCGACGAAGCCGCGTTGAAGATGAACGAGAAGCCCACCACGACCCTCGAGCTGTCCTGCCGCACCTACAACCGCCTGGAAAACGGCGTCCCGGTGATCGACATCGACGTGCGCACCCAGAAGTTCGTGCTCAACGGCGTCGACATTCTTGGCGATGCCCGTCGTGCGGTGTTGTTGCCTTAAGCCAACACCAAGCCCCTGTGGGAGCGAGCTTGCTCGCGAAGGCGGAGCATCAGTCGACATCCATGCTGAATGTCCCGCCGCTTTCGCGAGCAGGCTCGCTCCCACAGGGGATCCTCGATTTTTCAAGGAACTGATTCCATGTCCTGGACGCCTCCAACCCATGAGCTGTTATCGCCGATCACCGGTGACGACGGCTCGCAGATCGAGCAGTTGCAACTCAAGCCGCTGTACTACGCCGCGCAAAAAGACGCCCTGGCCCGCGCTGGCGATGACGAAGACGAGCAGTTCTTCGAATTGGCCAAACTGGCCACCGGCCTGTCGGCCAAGGAGCTGGACCAGCTCAAGCGCCCGGACTACGTCAGCGTTGCGCAATACGTGCACGAAATGTCCACGCGCCCAGCCTCGCACTTTCTGAATGACACGCAGGCCGATCCCGACCAGGTGCCGCTGCTGCAACCGCTCGAGGTGGCGGGCCGCAGCCTGACCTCGTTGACCCTGGAAATGCCGGTGCTGCGTGCCACCAAGGCGATGAAAAAACTGAAGACGGCCAAGGAACGCGCCGAGTTCATCACCGCCCATTGCACGGGCCTGATGCTGCCGGACCTGGCCTCGCTGACCGTGCCTGACTGGACGCAACTCCAGGTACGCATCGACGATTTTTTAAACAAACCGGCGGACTTCTTTCGGAGCGCGACATCGAAGTGATCCTTGATGTGGTGCCGCTCATTTACTCGGTAAGTGAAGCGGAAATCCTGGAGTGGGACGCCGGCAAGGCCTTGCGCCGATACGACATCGCGATCATTCGCCTTGGCGTGAAAAAGGAGTAGAGCGGAATGGCGGACGATAGATATTCGCTCAGATACGCAGCCTTCACCGAGAGTGGGTTGGCGGCCCCAGACGCCAACCCCGCAAGCAGTGTGACCATCTCCGCGGGAGATCGGCTGCCAGGACTCAGCCTGGCGATGGAAAACCTCGGGCTCAAGCTTGGCCGACTGACCACGGCAATCGAATCGCTGACCGTCAAGCTTTCGGCGCAGCGATTGTTTTCCCAAGCAATGGGAACCGGCGCCAAGGGCGAGGCGGCGAATGAGCCGAAGAGTAAGGCGGCCGGCGGCATCGAGCCACCGGAACTGCTCAAACCCGCGATGGCGATG
>NZ_JAOSHO010000667.1 GCF_025917275.1 Pseudomonas agronomica
CTTGAGCGTTACGCGGCGCTGGGGCGGTTGCTCGAACCGTTCGGTGGGCAGTTGCAACGGGTCGAAGGTGACCTGAGTTTCTACAAGGTCAACGGCAGCGCCGAGCAGTTGAAGGCGCAACTGGCGCTGGCGAAGCTGCAGGAAATCCCCGCCGGTGAGGCTGTTGCGCCATCGCCTGCGGTCCAGCCCGCCGCCGATGGGGCCGTTGCGCCCGCCCAGCCGGCGCCGGCGCCGGCGGCCAATCTGCGGTTCCGCTGGTAGTTTCTTCTTTTATATAGGGTCAGGAGTGGTTCATGGGCGATACGCGGCGTTGGTTCTGGTTGGGTGGGGTCGCCCTGCTGATTGCATTTATCTACTTGCTGCATCCGATCCTCACGCCGTTTCTAGTTGCGCTGCTGTTGGCTTATCTGTTCGATCCGGTGGTGGATCGCCTGGAGAAGCTCGGGCTGTCCAGGACCTGGGGCGTAGTGACGGTGTTCGCACTGTTTACCTTGATCGTCAGCGCCCTGTTGCTGGTGCTGATTCCCATGCTCGCCAAGCAACTGTTTCGCCTGTATGAACTGGCGCCACAGATGCTCGACTGGCTCCAGCACAGCGCGGTGCCATGGGTGCAGTCGAAGCTGGGGTTGGCGGACGGCTTCTGGAAGTTCGACAGGGTCAAGGCCGCCATCAGCGAGCACATGGGCCAGACCACCGATATCGTCGGGGTTGTGTTGAGCCAGGCCACGGCTTCGAGCCTGGCGTTGATCGGTTGGCTGGCGAACTTGGTGTTGATCCCAGTGGTGAGTTTCTATCTGTTGCGCGACTGGGATTTGATGATGGCCAAGATCCGCAGCCTGCTGCCACGTCATCGCGAAGAACGCATCATGACCCTGACCGGCGAATGCCATGAGGTGCTGGGCGCCTTTGTGCGCGGGCAGTTGCTCGTCATGGTGGCGCTGGGCTTCATCTACGCGGCCGGGTTGATGCTGGTGGGATTGGAGCTTGGGTTGTTGATCGGGATGATCGCCGGGTTGGCGGCCATCGTGCCTTACATGGGATTTGTCATCGGCATTGGCGCGGCTCTGGTCGCCGGGCTATTCCAGTTTGGCGGCGACCTGTACCCCATGGTCGGCATCGTGGCGGTGTTCATGGTTGGGCAGGCCTTGGAGGGCATGGTGCTGACGCCCTTGCTGGTGGGCGATCGCATTGGCTTGCATCCCGTGGCGGTGATCTTCGCGATCCTGGCGGGTGGCGAGTTGTTCGGTTTCACCGGGATCCTGCTGGCGCTGCCGGTGGCGGCGGTGATCATGGTGCTGGTGCGTCACGTGCATGATCTGTACAAGGATTCGGACATCTATAGCGGCGTCGAAGACCCCGACCTGTAAGGCCTAGGGCGGACGCGGTGTCAGGGAAACTGACGCTGCGCGCCCTCCTCGCTGCAAACCTTTGATTTTCCTCGTGGTCCGGCGCATTGTGCGGTCCGCGTCACGGGTATAAACTTTGCGAACTTTACACAGAGGCCACTAATGGTTCCTTTGGAACTGTTCAGTCAGCATGAAACCGATTCAGCTGCCCCTTGGTGTGCGTCTGCGTGATGACGCCACCTTCATCAATTACTACCCAGGCGCCAATGCCGCTGCACTCGGCTATGTCGAGCGGCTTTGCGAAGCCGACGCCGGCTGGACCGAGAGCCTGATCTATCTGTGGGGCAAGGACGGGGTAGGGCGCACGCATCTTCTGCAGGCCGCGTGCTTGCGATTCGAACAACTGGGCGAGCCTGCGGTTTACCTGCCGCTGGCGGAACTGCTCGATCGTGGCGTTGAAATTCTCGACAACCTTGAACAATACGAACTGGTCTGCCTGGACGATCTCCAGGCCGTGGCCGGCAAGGCTGATTGGGAAGAAGCGCTGTTCCACCTGTTCAACCGGTTGCGCGACAGTGGGCGGCGCTTGTTGATCGCAGCATCGACGTCGCCGCGAGAGCTGCCGGTGAAACTGGCTGACTTGAAATCCCGCCTGACCCTGGCGCTGATTTTCCAGATGCGCCCGCTCTCCGATGAAGACAAGCTGCGAGCGCTGCAACTGCGCGCGTCCCGTCGCGGCCTGCACCTGACCGATGAGGTCGGGCATTTCATCCTCACCCGTGGTACACGCAGCATGAGCGCTTTATTCGAGCTGCTCGAACGCCTCGACCAGGCCTCCCTCCAGGCGCAGCGCAAGCTGACTATTCCTTTTTTGAAAGAAACCTTGGGCTGGTAAAAAATTTTTTGGCGAGATTTTTTGTGGCGAGGGAGCTTGCTCCCGCTGGGC
>NZ_JAOSHO010000668.1 GCF_025917275.1 Pseudomonas agronomica
GCAGCGCAGCCTGCGCCCGGCGGATATGCAGACCCGGCTCGGCGACTTGCGGTTGAACGGGCGCAAGGATTTCGTCACTGCGGGTGACGCCGCCGAATGGTTGTTGGTCGCGGCCCGAAGCGAAGCGCCGGAAGATGAGCGAGTGCGATTGAGCTTGGCGGTGGTGTATGCGGGTGAGCCTGGCGTGACGTTGGAAAAACTCCCGGCCCTGCCTTTCATGCCGGATATCAGCCATGGTCGGGTGCTGTTGGATGGCGCGCAGTGCGAACTATTGGCGGGTGACGGCTGGGATGCCTACGTCAAACCGTTTCGTACCCTGGAAGACCTCTATGTGCTCAGCGCGATGACCGCCTGGTTGTATGGCGTCGGGCAAGAATGCGACTGGCCCCAGGCGCTGCAACTGCGCCTGTTGGCGCTGCTTGCCGGTTGCGGGGAGGCGAGCCGTCACAATCCGTCCAGTGCAGCCACGCATGTGCTGTTGGGTGGGTTGTTCGCCCAGTTCCAAGGGCTCGAAGCCGAACTGAACGACGTCTTGGCCGGTGGGCCTGCGGTGTGGCGTGAGATGTGGGTGCGTGACAAGGCGGTGATGGACATTGCGGCGGGGGCGCGGGCCAAGCGGTTGGACAAGGCATTGGGATAGTCCCTCAAGCGACTGCCCCTGTGGGAGCGAGCTTGCTCGCGATAGCAGAGTGTCGGCTAAGCATATGGCGACTGACAAACAGCTATCGCGAGCAAGCTCGCTCCCACAGGGGGCCACACACGCCTCGAAACTGTCATCAAGTCTGAATAGGCTCTGAAGGTTCAATCCTGCGAGCCCCGCGAATGTCCAAAGGCTGGTTCCTGATCCCGCTGTTGTTGCTCAACCTGACCGCCCAGGCCGACGACTGGCCCGCCGAGCAATGGCCGACCGGCCCGACCCCCAGCGGGCCGGCCATCGAAGCCCTGGAGCAATACGCCTTTGCGCCAAGGGACGACGCTACCCGCCAAGGCATTCGCACCGACGCGCTGCTGGTGATCCAGGACGGTCGACTGGTCTACGAACGCTATGCCGGACCGACTGACGCACAGACCCCGCACCTGGCCTGGTCCATCAGCAAAAGCCTGCTGGCGACGGTGTTCGGCGTGGCCTACGGTGAAAAACGCTTTGCCCTGGATGATCCGGCCGCCCGGTACTACCCATCGCTGGAGCGACACCCGGGCATGACCCTGGCCGACCTGTTCCATTGGGCGTCCGGCCTGGACTGGCAAGAGGACTACGAATACGCGCCGCTCGATTCTTCGGTCGTGGCGATGCTTTATACCCGCGGTCGCCAGGACATGGCGGCGTTCACTGCCGCGCACGATAGCTTCAGCCCGGCCGGCCAGGTGTTCCGCTATTCCAGCGGCGACAGCAACCTGCTCGCGGCGGCGCTGAAGAATATCGTCGGCCCGTCGCGTTATGCCGATTATCCCTGGACGGCTCTGTTCGAGCCGCTGGGCATCCGTCACGCGACTTGGGAAACCGACGCGAGCGGCACGTTTGTCGGTTCGTCCTATGCCTATCTCACCGCGCGGGACCTGGCGCGTGTCGGCCTGTTGATGCAACGGGATGGCCGCTGGGGCGAGCGGCAGTTGATTCCCAGGGATTGGATCGCCTTCAACCGCGAGCCATTCGCCAGGTTCCAGGCCGGCCAGGACGAAGCCGTGCCCGGCGGGCACTGGTGGCTCAATCGCGCCGCCGATCCATTGATCCGGCCGTGGCCGGACGCGCCGCCGGATACCTTCGCCGCCCTGGGCCATTGGGGCCAGGCGCTGTATATCATTCCCAGCGCCAGGTTGGTGATCGTGCGCTACGGCGATGATCGCGACGGCAGCTACCGCCACAACGAATTGCTCAAGCGCGTCATGGTGGCCTTCGCCGGGACGGTGCAGCCATGAGGCGCAAAGTGTTACTTACCGTGATGGCGGGGCTGCTGGTTGCCCTGTTCGGTTGGGTCTGGCAGGAGCGGGTGGCGTTGCGCGCGTTCCCGGACATCATCAGCGCCTACACTGCCAAGGAATACTGCTCGTGCCGCTATGTGATGCAGCAACCGGCCGACTATTGCCGCGGTTATGTGAAGCAGTCGGTGCCCACCAACGACTTTCTCGACACACCTGAAGCCAAGCGCATCACCGTCAGCGGCTTGGGGCGCAGCCACAGTGCGCGGTGGATGGGGGAGCGGCAGGGGTGTCGGTTGGAACCCTGAATGGCGAGGGGGGCTTGCTCCTGCAGGGCTCTGTAGGAGCTGGCGAAGCCT
>NZ_JAOSHO010000669.1 GCF_025917275.1 Pseudomonas agronomica
TGTGGGAGCGAGCTTGCTCGCGATGAGGCCCGACCAGACAACACTAGGATTTGACCCATGCGCTCATCCAGAATCATCCACATAGTCAGTTGCCACGCCGAAGGCGAAGTCGGCGATGTCATCGTCGGCGGCGTCGCCCCGCCACCCGGTGACACGGTCTGGGAACAATCACGCTGGATCGCCCAGGACCAGACGCTGCGCAACTTCGTCCTCAACGAACCTCGCGGCGGGGTGTTTCGCCACGTCAACCTGCTGGTGCCGGCCAAGGACCCGCGGGCGCAGATGGCCTGGATCATCATGGAGCCGGCCGACACCCCACCGATGTCCGGCTCCAACTCGCTGTGCGTCGCGACCGTGTTGCTGGACAGCGGCATCCTGCCGATGACCGAACCCCAGACGCGATTGGTGTTGGAGGCGCCGGGCGGCTTGATCGAAGCCGTGGCCGATTGCCGCGACGGCAAGGTGCAACGGGTCGAGATCAAGAACGTACCGTCGTTCGCCGACCGCCTCGATGCCTGGATCGAAGTCGAGGGCCTCGGCTCGTTACAGGTGGACACTGCCTATGGTGGCGACAGCTTCGTCATCGTTGACGCGCAGCGCCTGGGCTTTGCCATCCGTCCCGACGAAGCCGCCGACCTGGTGGCCGTGGGCCTGAAAATCACCCGGGCCGCCAATGAGCAACTGGGCTTCGTTCATCCACTGAATCCTGACTGGTCGCACATTTCGTTCTGCCAGATCGCCGCGCCCATCGTCCGGGAAAACGGCATCGCCACCGGGGCAAACGCCGTCGTCATCCAACCCGGCAAGATCGATCGATCACCCACCGGCACCGGTTGCTCGGCACGCATGGCGGTGCTGCACGCCAAGGGCCTGATGCAGGTGGGCGAGCGGTTTATAGGCCGCTCGATCATCGGCTCCGAATTCCATTGCCGGATCGATTCACTGACTGACGTCGCCGACCGCCCGGCGATCTACCCATGCATCGCCGGGCGAGCTTGGATCACCGGCACGCACCAATTGCTGCTCGACCCGGCCGATCCGTGGCCGCAGGGCTATCGGCTCTCGGATACGTGGCCCGGCGCATGATTTCCAGAACCTCACCGCATGTGAACTTGCCCCCACCGCGTAGGAGCTGCGGAGCGAAGCGAGGCTGCGATCTTTTGATCTTGGAATTCAAGCGCCCGGAAAGATCGCAGCCTCGCTTCGCTCCGCAGCTCCTACAGGGCCCAGCGGGAGCAAGCTACCTCGCCTACAAGAGCAACTATTCATATTCACCTACGTATACGAAATACTAAAAGGAGACACCCATGAGCAAACGCATCAACTGGAGCGGCGTATTCCCCGCCGTCACTACCCAATTCAATGATGATTTTTCCATCAACCTGGAAAAAACCCATCAGGTCATTTCCAACGTCATTCGTGATGGCGTGTCGGGCCTGGTGGTCTGCGGTTCGGTGGGGGAAAACACCTCCCTGAGTGCCGAGGAAAAAATCGCCGTGACCGAAGTCGCGGTGGACGCCTCCCGTGGCCGGGTACCGGTGATCTGCGGCGTGGCCGAGTTCACCAGTGTGCAGGCCGCGAAGGTCGCCAACGCCGTGCGCAAGGTCGGTGTCGACGGCGTGATGCTGATGCCGGCGCTGGTCTACGGCTCGAAACCGTTCGAGACCGCCGAGCATTTCCGCTACGTCGCCCGGCATGCCGACGTGCCGCTGATGGTCTATAACAACCCGCCGATCTACAAAAACGACGTCACCCCGGACATCCTCATCTCGCTGGCTGATTGCGACAATGTGGTGTGTTTCAAGGATTCGTCCGGCGACACCCGGCGCTTTATCGATGTGCGCAATGAAGTCGGCGATCGCTTCGTGCTGTTCGCCGGTCTCGACGACGTGGTACTGGAAAGCCTCGCCGTGGGCGCCGAAGGTTGGGTGTCGGGCATGTCCAACGTGTTCCCCAAGGAAGGCGAAACCATTTTCCGCCTGGCCCGTGCCGGACGTTTCGCCGAAGCCATGCCGATCTACGAGTGGCTGATGCCGATCCTGCACCTCGACGCCCGCGCCGACCTGGTGCAATGCATCAAGCTGTGCGAAGCCATCGCCGGCCGCGGCAGCGCCCTCACCCGCCCACCGCGCCTGGCCCTGCCGGAAGAAGACCGGGTGTATGTGGAGCAGATCATGGCCACGGCGCTGGCCAACCGGCCGAAGCTGCCGGATGTGGGACTTTAAGCCCTGGCGCAGAGGTTCGGGCATGTGAGAACCCTGTGGGAGCGAGC
>NZ_JAOSHO010000067.1 GCF_025917275.1 Pseudomonas agronomica
CTGTTCGCCGACAACGGCGGCCCAGCCCGGCATGACGGCATGACGGCCGCCCATGATGGTGGTCTTGATGGTCTCCGGTTCGCCGCCCCAGCGCCAGTCGGCGTCGGTCAGGTTGGGGAAGCCGTAGGCGCCCTTGGCGTCGGAACCATGGCAGACCGAGCAGTTGGTGGCAAACAGGCGGCCGCCCATCTTCAGGGCCTGCGGGTCCTTGGCGACTTCTTCGATCGGCATGGAAGCGAACTTGGCGAAGATCGGACCGAACTTGGCGTCCGAGCGAGCCATTTCCTTTTCCCACTCGTGCACGCCGGTCCAGCCGGTCTGGCCATTGGCGAAGGCGGTCTGCTTTTCGGTATCCAGGTAGTTATAGCCTGGCAGCAGGCCTTTCCAGTTGCCCAGGCCAGGGTAGAGCACCAGGTAGCCGAGGGCGAACACGATGGTGCCCACGAAGAGCATGAACCACCATTTCGGCAGCGGGTTGTCGTACTCTTCGATCCCGTCGAAGGAGTGGCCGACCGTTTCTTCGGTGGCTTCGCTGCGTTGGCCCTTGCGGGTCGACAGCAGCAGCCAGGTCAGGGAGAAGATCGTTCCCAGGCTGAGGACTGTGACGTACAGACTCCAGAATGTAGTCATTCTTTGTTACTCCTAGAAGCTTGCTCGACGTGCTTGATGGCTTCGGGATCATCCGCGAACGGCAGCAAGGTCGCGTCGTCGAACTCCGACTTGCGCTTGGGGCTGAACACCCATAGCGCCAGGCCAATAAAGGCCACCATCACGACGACGGTACCCAGGCCACGAATCATCCCGATATCCATCCAAATCACCGTTTGCTTTTGATGATGGTGCCCAGGCCTTGCAGATAGGCCACCAGCGCGTCCATTTCGGTCTTGCCCTTGACGGCATCCTTGGCACCGGCGATGTCTTCATCGGTGTAAGGCACGCCCAAGGTGCGCAAGACTTCCATTTTCTTGGCGGTGTCTTTGCCGTCGAGCTTGTTTTCTACGAGAAACGGGTAGGCCGGCATCTTCGACTCAGGCACGACGTTGCGCGGGTTGTACAAGTGCGCACGGTGCCAGTCGTCGGAGTAGCGGCCGCCAACGCGGGCCAGGTCCGGGCCGGTACGCTTGGAACCCCACAGGAACGGGTGGTCCCAGACGCTTTCGCCGGCAACGGAGTAGTGGCCGTAGCGTTCGGTTTCGGCACGGAACGGACGGATCATCTGCGAGTGGCAGCCGACACAGCCGTTGGCGATGTAGATGTCGCGGCCTTCCAGTTCAAGGGCGGTGCGCGGCTTCATACCCTCGACCGGCTTGTTGGTCACGTCCTGGAAAAACAGCGGAACGATCTGGGTCAGGCCGCCGATGCTGACGGCGATGACCATGAAGAAGGCCAGCAGGCCGATATTCTTCTCTACTGCTTCGTGCTTCATCAGTGAGCTCCAACTACGGCGATCTTGGCGGCGGCTTCAGCTTCAGCCGGGTCAGAGGCACGAACGGTGCGATACACGTTGTAGGCCATCAACAGCATGCCGCTGGCGAAGAACGCACCGCCCAGGGCACGGACGATGTAGCCCGGGTGGCTGGCTTGCAGGGCTTCGACGAACGAGTAGGTCAGGGTGCCGTCGTCGTTGATCGCGCGCCACATCAGGCCTTGGGTAATGCCGTTGACCCACATCGAGGCGATGTAGAGCACGGTACCGATGGTGGCGAGCCAGAAGTGCGCGTTGATCAGGCTGGTGCTGTGCATCTGCGCACGACCGAACAGTTTCGGGATCATGTGGTAGATGGCGCCGATGGAAATCATCGCGACCCAACCGAGTGCACCGGCGTGTACGTGGCCGATGGTCCAGTCGGTGTAGTGGCTCAGGGAGTTGACGGTCTTGATGGCCATCATCGGGCCTTCGAAGGTCGACATGCCGTAGAACGCCAGCGATACCACCAAAAAGCGCAGGATCGGGTCGGTGCGCAGCTTATGCCAGGCGCCCGAGAGGGTCATCATGCCGTTGATCATGCCGCCCCAGCTTGGCGCCAGCAGGATGATCGACATTGCCATGCCCAGGGACTGCGCCCAGTCCGGCAACGCGGTGTAGTGCAGGTGGTGCGGGCCGGCCCAGATGTAGAGGGTGATCAGCGCCCAGAAGTGGACGATGGACAGGCGATAGGAATAGATCGGACGTTCGGCCTGTTTCGGCACGAAGTAGTACATCATCCCCAGGAAGCCGGTGGTCAGGAAGAAACCCACGGCGTTGTGGCCGTACCACCACTGGATCATCGCGTCGGTCGCGCCCGAGTAGGCCGAGTACGACTTGAAGAAGCTGACCGGCAAGGAGGCATGGTTGACGATGTGCAGCATGGCGGTCACGACGATGAAGGCACCGTAGAACCAGTTGCCGACATAGATGTGCTTGGTCTTGCGCTTGACGATGGTGCCGAAGAACACCAGGCCGTAGGTCACCCAGACGATGGCCAGCAGAATCGCCAGCGGCCACTCCAGCTCGGCGTATTCCTTGGTGGTGGTGAAACCCATTGGCAAGGTCAGGATCGCGCCGACGATCACCGCTTGCCAACCCCAGAAGGTGAAGGCCGCGAGGCTGTCGGAAATCAGTCGCGTCTGGCAGGTTCGCTGCACGACATAGTAAGAAGTGGCAAACAATGCACAACCACCGAAG
The DNA here is from genome assembly GCF_025917275.1 of Pseudomonas agronomica. Taxonomy (GTDB): domain Bacteria; phylum Pseudomonadota; class Gammaproteobacteria; order Pseudomonadales; family Pseudomonadaceae; genus Aquipseudomonas; species Aquipseudomonas agronomica. The sequence goes on from NZ_JAOSHO010000067.1 coordinate 2,666, forward strand.
GCGAAGATCACCAGGTTTGTGTGCAGCGGGCGCAGGCGTCCAAATGTCGTCCATGGCAGATCGAAGTTCAACTCCGGCCAGACCAGTTGCGAGGCGATGAAGACACCGAGCCCCATGCCAAGGATCCCCCAGACCACCGTCATGATGGCGAACTGGCGGACTACCTTATAGTTATAAGCAGTCGGACTGATTGCTGTGCTCATTCTAAGGTTCCACGGTTTGGGTGTTTTATTAGGATAAAAATCGGTCGCAAGTATGGAGAAAGCGGGGGGTCATTGCAACGCGCCATGACCTGGGTCAATGCTTTCCAAAGCTGATTCTGCGGCCTTTCCATGTTCTCTGTAGGGACAAAATTGGCCCACGGCAAAATGTCTCGACCAAGGAAGGAGGCGAGGGGGTCAGGTCGGTTGTAACGGGGTGTGTTCAAACACGGCGTTCGGGGGATGCCAGGCAACTGTCGCAACAGCCGGTATTCACCTGCGTTTGCGGCCTCTTGAACGAACGATTGTCGAACGCATCGGGTCGGATCGACCTGAAACCGGCAGTCGCCAGTGCACGCAAAGGCAAGCTTAGACCCGATTCCAGAGAACCGAAAGGAAGACGATGGGAGGGGTGTGACAAAAAGAAGCAGCTAGAAGTTGTAAGCTGCAAGCTTCAAGTGGGTACTCGTCGCCTGCAGCTTTTGCTTTTGCTTTTGCTTTTGCTTTTACTTGAGGCTTGCAGCTTGACGCTCGCCGCTCAACTGCTCCCCACTCTTCGAGAGGCTGTAGACGTAAGCCGCGAGCAGTTGCACCTTGTCATTGCCCAGCAGCTCATTCTGTGCCGGCATGTGGCCTTGGCGGCCATGGCGAATGGTCTGCTGCAACTGCGCCAGGCTGGTGCCGTAGATGAAACCGCCCGGTTGCGTCAGGTTCGGCGCGCCCATGGCTTCGGTGCCCTGGCCGTTGGCCCCATGGCAGGCGACGCAGGTGGTGTTGAAGGTTTGCTGGCCGGCTTGCAGGTCGGCACCGCTGTCCGCCGGCAAGGGCAGGCCCGCCAAGTCGTGGCGCACATACGCGGCCACGTTCTTGACCCCGGCGTCCCCCAGCACTTCGCCCCAGGCCGGCATCGCCGCCATGCGGCCGCCCATGATGGTCGTCTTGATGGTGTCGGCCGTGCCGCCCCAGCGCCAGTTGCTGTCGGCCAGGTTCGGGAAGCCGAAGGCACCCTTGGCGTCCGAGCCGTGGCAGACCGAGCAGTTGGAAGCAAACAGGCGACCGCCCATTTTCAGGGCCTGTGGGTCCTTGGCGACTTCCTCCACGGGCATGGCGGCGAATTTGGCGAAGATCGGCCCGAATTTAGCGTCGGCCTTGGCCATTTCCTTTTCCCATTCATGGGCGCCGGTCCAACCGTTGTCATAGCCCGGCAGGATGCCTTTCCAGTTACCCAGGCCCGGGTAGAGGATCAGGTAGCCAACGGAAAACACCAGCGTGCCGGCGAACAACAGGAACCACCATTGCGGCAACGGGTTGTCGTATTCCTCGATGCCATCGAAGCTGTGGCCCATGGTCTGGTCGACGCTGCCCTTGGTCTCGCCCTTGCGGGTGCCGATCAGCAGCCAGGTCAGGCCGATCAGGCTGCCAATGGTCAGTACGCAGATCCACGTACTCCAGAAAGTGGTCATGACCGGGTACTCCTTGGTGCGGGGGCTTGAGGGGTGATGTCGGCGGGCGGTTCGTCGGCGAACGGCAACAGGCGCGCCTGGGCGAATTCCGGCCCGCGCTTGCTGCTGTACACCCACAGGATCAGGCCGATGAAGGCGATGAACACCACGACGGTGCCTAGGCCGCGGATCATTCCAGTGCTCATTTCGCTCACTAATTCAAAGCACATGGCTCACCTCTTGCTCTTGATGGCAGTGCCGAGCACTTGCAGGTAGGCCACCAGCGCGTCCATTTCGGTCTTGCCCTTGAGCGTGGCCGTCGCGCCTGCGATGTCGTCGTCGGTGTACGGCACGCCGAGGGTGCGCATGGCGCGCAGCTTGCCTTCGGTGTGGCTGCTGTCGACCGCTTGTGTCACCAGCCATGGGTAGGCCGGCATTTTCGACTCGGGCACGACGTTGCGTGGGTTGTACAAGTGCGCGCGGTGCCAGTCATCGGAGTAACGCGCGCCGACGCGTGCCAGGTCCGGTCCGGTGCGTTTGGAGCCCCACAGGAAGGGATGGTCCCAGACGCTTTCGCCGGCGACGGAGTAGTGGCCGTAGCGTTCGGTCTCGGCGCGGAACGGACGAATCATCTGCGAGTGGCAGCCGACGCAGCCTTCGCGGATATAGATGTCGCGGCCTTCCAGTTGCAGGGCGGTGTAGGGCTTCATGCCGTCCACCGGTTTGTTGGTCACGTCCTGAAAGAACAGCGGCACGATCTGGGTGAGGCCGCCGATACTCACGGCCAGCACCATCAGCAACATCAGCAGGCCGACGTTTTTTTCGATTGTTTCGTGTTTCATGGCGGACTCCTCAAGCCATCTGCGCGGCAGCGGCGGCTTCGGCAGGCTGGTAGGCCCGCACGGTGCGCCAGGTGTTGTAGGCCATCAGCAGCATGCCGCTGAGGAAGATCGCCCCGCCTACCAGTCGCACGATGAAGCCAGGGTGGCTGGCCACCAGGGTTTCGACGAAGGAGTAGGTGAGCGTGCCGTCCTCGTTCACTGCGCGCCACATCAGGCCCTGGGCGATGCCGTTGACCCACATCGAGGCGATGTAGAGCACGGTGCCGATGGTCGCGAGCCAGAAATGCGCGTTGATCAAGCCGATGCTGTGCATTTGGGTGCGGCCGAATACTTTCGGGATCATGTGGTACAGCGCGCCGATGGAAATCATCGCCACCCAGCCAAGCGCGCCGGCATGGACGTGGCCGATGGTCCAGTCGGTGTAGTGGGAGAGGGCGTTGACGGTCTTGATCGCCATCATCGGGCCTTCGAAGGTCGACATGCCGTAGAACGCCAGGGACACCACCAGAAAGCGCAGGATCGGGTCGCTGCGCAATTTATGCCAGGCGCCCGAGAGGGTCATCATGCCGTTGATCATGCCGCCCCAGCTCGGTGCCAGCAGGATCAGCGACATCACCATGCCCAGCGATTGCGCCCAATCCGGCAGCGCGGTGTAGTGCAGGTGGTGCGGGCCGGCCCAGATATACAGGGTGATCAATGCCCAGAAGTGCACGATGGACAGGCGATACGAATACACCGGGCGTTCGGCCTGTTTCGGCACGAAGTAGTACATCATCCCCAGGAAGCCGGCGGTGAGGAAAAAGCCCACGGCGTTGTGGCCGTACCACCATTGCACCATTGCATCCGTGGCCCCGGCGTACACCGAGTAGGACTTGGTGAAGCTCACCGGCAGTTCCAGGTTGTTGACGATGTGCAAAATCGCCACGGTCAGGATGAACCCGCCGAAGAACCAGTTACCGACGTAGATGTGCTTGGTGTTGCGCTTGGCCACGGTGCCGAAGAACACGACGGCGTAGGCGACCCAGACGATGGTGATCAGAATGTCGATCGGCCATTCGAGCTCGGCGTATTCCTTGGAACTGGTGTAGCCCAGCGGCAGGCTGATGGCCGCCAACAGGATGACCAGCTGCCAGCCCCAGAAGCAGAATGCAGCGAGTTTCGGCGCAAACAGCTGGGTCTGGCAGGTGCGTTGCACCGAATAGAACGAACTGGCGAACAGGGCGCAACCACCGAAGGCGAAGATCACCGCGTTGGTGTGCAGCGGGCGCAGGCGGCCGAAGCTGGTCCAGGGCAAATCGAAGTTGAGCTGTGGCCAGACCAATTGGGCGGCGAGAAAAACCCCGAGCCCCATGCCGACGATGCCCCACACCACCGTCATAATGGCGAATTGGCGGACCACCTTGTAGTTGTAGGCGGTACTGATAGAAGTGTTCATGGTTCCCCATCCACGGTTCAGCCGAAGTACGCGCCCGCGCAGGGCAAGGCGGCGCTCTTCGCCTGGAGTTATAGGCAGACTAAAAGCGAGGCAAGCATGGACAAACAGCACAAGGCCAGTATTGACGGGGATCAATGGGCGCGATGCGTGGCGGAACACCGCTGGTTGTGGACGGCCGCGAAACCGGGCGCTGGCGCCGAGTCGCCGACCTTGATCCTGGCCCATGGCGCTGGTGCACCGATGGACAGCGGTTTCATGGACGAAATGGCCGCGCGCCTTGGCGCACAGGGCGTCAATGTGTTGCGCTTCGAGTTTCCCTACATGGCCCAGCGGCGCCTGGACGGCGGCAAGCGTCCACCCAACCCGGCGCCCAAACTGCTCGAATGCTGGCGAGAGGTGTACGCCACGGTGCGGCCTTATGTCGCTGGCCGGCTGGCCATTGGCGGCAAGTCCATGGGCGGACGCATGGCGAGCCTGCTGGCCGATGAGCTGGGTGCCGAGGCGCTGGTCTGCCTGGGCTATCCCTTCTATGCGGTGGGCAAGCCGGAGAAACCACGGGTCGAGCATTTGGCGGCATTGAAGACGCGAACCTTGTTCGTCCAGGGCGAGCGGGATGCGTTGGGCAATCGGGAGGCGGTGCAGGGCTATACCTTGTCACCGAACATCGAGGTGATGTGGCTGGTGGCGGGGGATCATGATCTGAAGCCGTTGAAGGCTTCCGGTTTCAGCCATGAGCAGCATCTGGCGGCTGCGGCGCAGGCGGTGGCCGGGTTTGTGTCTCAAGACTGATGCTGCCAGTCATGGCCTCATCGCGAGCAAGCTCGCTCCCACAGGGGTTCCAGGTTGCTCATTGAAATGCATTCCAATGTGGGAGCGAGCTTGCTCGCGATAGCGGCCTGCCAGACGACAAAAAACCCGGAAGCGTTCGCCGTCCGGGTTTTCAGTTTGCCAATTGAAATCAGCGGTTAAACCGCTCCACCAACGAATACTGCGTATTGGCCGTGCGAGTCAGTTCCTCACTCAGCAGCGCCGAGCTGTGGGCCTGCCCGGAGGTCTGGTCGGCCAGTTCGGAAATGTTGCTGATGTTGCGGCTGATTTCCTCGGCCACCGAACTCTGCTCCTCGGTCGCGGCAGCGATCTGGGTGGTCATGTCGGTGATATGCGCCACCGCTTCGCTGATTCCCACCAGCGCCTGGTCGGCTTCCATGACCCGCGCCACGCCTTCTTCAGCCTGGCGATGACCGGCGTCCATGGTCTGCACGGCATTGTTGGCGGTCTGTTGCAGCTTGGCGATCAGGGCATGGATCTGCCCGGTGGATTCGCTGGTGCGTTGGGCCAACTGCCGCACTTCATCGGCGACCACGGCAAACCCGCGTCCCATCTCGCCGGCCCGGGCCGCTTCGATGGCGGCGTTGAGGGCCAGCAGGTTGGTCTGGTCGGCAATACCCTTGATCACATCGACCACGCCACCGATTTCATCGCTGTCCCTGGCCAGCTGGGTCACGGTCTGCCCGGTTTCGCCGACGACGACCGACAGGCGCTCGATGGCCTCGCGGGTTTCCCCGGCGATGTCGCGACCGCGACCCGTGAGGCGATTGGCCTCCTGGGTGGCATCGGCGGTGCGTTGCACGTGGCTGGCGACTTCCTGGGTGGTGGCGGCCATCTGGTTGACGGCAGTGGCGACCTGTTCGGTTTCCACGCGCTGGCGTTCCAGGCCGCTGGAGCTGTCGTGCGCCAGGGTATTGGATTGCCGGGCTTGCGCATTGAGGTGCTCAGCGGTGTCCTGCAAGCGGGTGAGGCAGGTTTTCAGGCGGGCCTCCTGGCTGAGGATCGACATTTCCAGGCGTGCCTGGGCGCCACGGCTGTCGGTGTACATCTGCGCGATCAGCGGGTCGGACGTGGTTTGCTCGGCCAGGCGCAACAGGCGCTTGATGCCACGTTGCTGCCATTGCAAGCCCAGCAGTCCCAACGGCACGGACAGCAGGGCGGCCAAGGCAAAGCCCCAGGAAGAATCAAGGAAAGCGCCGACGACGAAGCTCAACTGGCTGACGAGGATAAACGGCAGCCAGTCCTGCAGCATGGGTACCCATTTGTCGCTGCTCGGAACCGCGGACTTGCCTTGGTTGATGCGTCGATAGAGTGCTTCGGCCCGGGTGATCTGCTCGGCGCTGGGCTTGACCCGTACCGACTCGTAGCCGACCACCTGGTTGCCCTCGAAAATCGGCGTGACGTAGGCGTTGACCCAGTAGTGATCGCCATTCTTGCAGCGATTCTTGACGATGCCCATCCAGGGTAATCCCTGTTTCAGGGTGTCCCACATATGCGCGAACACGGCTGACGGGACGTCTGGATGGCGCACCAGATTGTGCGGTGCATGGATCAGCTCTTCCTTGGAAAACCCACTGATTTCGACGAACGCGTCGTTGCAGTAGGTAATCACACCCTTGGCATTGGTGGTGGAGATCAATCGCTGCTGGGTCGCGAAAGTCCTTTCGCGTTGTGTGACAGGCTGGTTGTTACGCATGGTGTGTAGATCCGCAAGACTTTGAAAGGTTGTCGGCTGCGTCAGGTTTTAATTGAAGTTATTTTTTCCTGTCGCTATCACGCCAGCATCGGGTAGGTAAAGAGGGCGAAATGAAGCAGGTTCAGGCCAAAGTGCGTGGCAATCGCAGCGCCCAGGCCGCCAAATCGGTAGGCCAGTCCGTAACCGACCCCGGCCAGGCCCGACAACAATACCCAGTGCCATCCCGCGCCAGCATGCACCAGGCCGAACAACAGCGAGGCCAGGAGCAGTGCCAGTTGGTCGCCGTGGCGCAGCAGCTTGAAGCACCGGCTCAAGCCTCCTTGAATGTAGCCACGAAACAGCGCTTCCTCCACCAAGGTCACCAATAGAAGATTATTGAGTACCCAGAGCCAGGCCTGGTCCGGCCACTTCGGCGCCCATTGGATCATGCCCAGCAGCAGGGCCCCGCCCAAGGCCAGTGTGGTGCTCAAGCATAGCCCCAGGACCGTGGCATAGATGGACCAGCGAAACGGACGCCGGCCAACGATCCACGGGCAGGCCAGCAGCAGCCAGAAGCCAATCAGCGGCTTGTCCTGGTTCAAATACATGGCAAACCGTGCGGCGTCGTCGGTGAAACGTTGCGGCGCGATGGCCCGCCCGTTGAAAAAGCCCGGCATCCAGTGCAGCGCCAGCGCGATCGCCAATACCAGGAACAAACAATGTCCCAGAAAATGTCCGACGGGCATCTTTTGTTGGCGAACCGCATACCCGGCGAACAGCAACAGCGCGATTGAGATGGCGGCGGTCCATGTGAGATGACCATAGGCCAGGGCCATGGCATAACCGGCCGAGAGAAGGGCCAGGTACGGCCAAGGGAGGGCGGGCATATCAAATCCTTTGAGGCTGAAAACTGTCGAGGCTTGTCGACGCCGGCGGGATTATAGGCAGACCCATACGAAAACACCGCCCAAAAAGAGGCGGTGTTTTTCGTAAGCCATTTCTTTTTATCCTGTAATTAATTGCCGTAGGACAAAGTGCAGGATCCCACCGGCCTTGAAATACTCCACTTCATTCAAGGTATCGATCCGGCACAGCACTTCGATCCGCTCCTGGCTGCCGTCTTCGCGGGTAATGATCACGGGCAGGTTCATGCGCGGCGTCAGCTCGGTGTCGCTCAGGCCGAGGATGTCCAGGGTTTCCTTGCCGGTGAGGTTCAGGCTCTTGCGGTTCTGATCGAGTTTGAACTGCAGTGGCAGCACGCCCATGCCCACCAGGTTGGAACGGTGGATGCGCTCGAAACTTTCCGCGATCACCGCCTTGACCCCCAGCAGGTTCGTGCCCTTGGCCGCCCAGTCCCGGCTCGAGCCGGTGCCGTATTCCTGCCCGGCGATCACCACCAACGGCGTGCCGGTCGCCTGGTACAACATCGCGGCATCGTAGATCGACATGCGTTCGCCGTTGGGGATATAGATCGTGTTGCCACCTTCTTCCCCGCCGAGCATCTCGTTGCGGATGCGAATATTGGCGAACGTACCGCGCATCATCACCTGGTGGTTGCCTCGCCGCGAGCCGTAGGAGTTGAAGTCCCGTGGCTCCACGCCCTGTTCGCGCAGGTAGCGGCCGGCGGGGCTGTCCGCCTTGATGTTGCCGGCCGGGGAAATATGGTCGGTCGTCACCGAGTCCCCCAGCAGCGCGAGCACCCGCGCCCCTTCGACATTCTTGACGGCGGGGGGTGGTCCGCCAATGTCATCGAAGAACGGCGGATGTTGAATATAGGTCGAGTCGTCCTGCCAGACGTAGGTGGCGGCTTGTGGCACTTCGATCGCTTGCCATTGTTCGTCGCCGGCGAACACGGCGGCATATTCCTTGTGGAACATGCTGGTGTCGACTTGGGCGACGGCGTCGGCGACTTCCTTGCTGCTCGGCCAGATGTCCCGGAGATAGACCGGTTTGCCGTCGCGATCATTGCCCAGCGGCTCGCTGCTGATGTCGATGCGCACGGTGCCGGCCAGGGCGTAGGCAACGACCAGCGGTGGTGAGGCCAGCCAGTTGGTCTTCACCAGCGGATGCACACGGCCTTCGAAGTTGCGGTTGCCCGACAGCACCGAGGCCACGGTCAGGTCGGCTTTCTGGATGGCTTTTTCAATGGGATCGGGCAACGGGCCGGAGTTGCCGATGCAGGTCGTGCACCCGTAGCCCACCAGGTCGAAGCCGAGTCTGTCGAGGTATTCGGTCAGTCCCGCGGCGTTGTAATAGTCGGTCACGACCTTGGACCCGGGCGCCAAGGAACTCTTGACCCAAGGCTTGCGGGCCAGGCCTTTTTCCACGGCTTTTTTCGCCAGCAGCCCGGCGGCCATCATCACGCTGGGGTTGGAGGTATTGGTACAGGACGTAATCGCCGCGATGACCACCGCGCCGTTTTTCAGGCGATGGGTCTGGCCTTCGAATTCATATTCCGCTTCACCCACCTGGTCGGCATTGCCCACCGCGACGCCTCCGCCGCCTTCGCTTTCCAGGCGACCTTCCTCCTTGCTGGTGGGTTTGACTTGCAGCCCCAGGAAGTCACTGAAGGCCTGGCCGACATTCGGCAGTGCCACCCGGTCCTGTGGACGCTTGGGGCCGGCGAGGCTGGCTTCGACGCTGCCCATGTCCAATTCCAGCGTGTCGGTGAACACCGGTTCCTGACCGGGCAGGCGCCACAGCCCCTGGGCCTTGCAATAGGCTTCCACCAGCTTCACGGTTTCCGTCGGACGGCCGGACAGGCGCAAGTAGTCCAATGTCACATCGTCCACCGGGAAAAAGCCGCAAGTGGCACCGTATTCCGGGGCCATGTTGGCAATGGTGGCGCGGTCGGCCAGGGGCAGGTCGGCCAGGCCATCGCCATAGAACTCGACGAATTTGCCCACCACGCCTTTCTTGCGCAGCATCTGCGTGACGGTCAGCACCAGGTCGGTGGCGGTGATGCCTTCACGCAGCTTGCCCACCAGTTTGAAGCCGATGACTTCGGGGATCAGCATCGACACCGGCTGGCCGAGCATCGCCGCTTCCGCCTCAATCCCGCCGACGCCCCAGCCGAGCACGCCGAGGCCGTTGATCATGGTGGTGTGGGAGTCGGTGCCCACCAGGGTGTCGGGGAAGGCGTAGGTGCGGCCGTCTTCCTCTTTGGTCCAGACGGTGCGGCCCAAGTATTCGAGGTTGACCTGGTGGCAGATACCGGTGCCGGGCGGCACCACGCTGAAGTTGTCAAAGGCACTCTGGCCCCAGCGCAGGAAGGCGTAGCGTTCACCGTTGCGCTGCATTTCAATGTCGACGTTCTGCTCGAACGCCTGTCGGCTGGCGAACTTGTCGACCATTACCGAGTGGTCGATCACCAGGTCTACCGGCGACAGCGGATTGATCCGCTGGGGATCGCCGCCGGCCTTTTCCACGGCGGCGCGCATCGCGGCCAGGTCGACCACGGCGGGGACGCCGGTAAAGTCCTGCATCAGTACCCGCGCCGGGCGGTATTGGATCTCGCGGTCGGATCGGCGCTCTTTCAGCCAACCGGCCAGGGCCTTGAGGTCGGCGCCGGTGACAGTTTTTTCATCTTCCCAGCGCAGCAGGTTTTCCAGCAGCACCTTGAGGGACATGGGCAGTTTGTCCAGGTCACCCAGGCTTCGCGCTGCATCCGGCAGGCTGAAATAATGGTAGGTCCTGGCGTCGACTTGCAGTGTTTTAAGGGTTTTCAGGCTATCGAGGGACGGCATTGAAATCACTCCTTTGAGTCCGCACGGCTACGGACTGACGGAACGGACAGAGCCTTTAACCTAGCCCTGTTTTGAGCGTATGACTAATCACTGGACTCTATAGGAAGGTTCGCGGTTCCGAACTCCGCTATCATGCGCCGGTTTTCGTGACAGGCTTTGCTACGGGGTTTCAATGAATACGCTTTTTATGCACTGCCGGCCGGGCTTTGAAGGCGAGGTCTGTTCCGAGATCGCCGAACATGCCGCGCGGCTCAACGTGGCGGGCTACGCCAAGGCCAAGCCGGCCAGTGCCTGCGCCGAATTTGTCTGCACCGAAGAAGACGGCGCCGAGCGGCTGATGCGTGGGCAGCGTTTTGCCGAACTGATCTTTCCGCGCCAGTGGGCCCGAGGTACGTTCATTGAGTTGCCGGAAACGGACCGCATCAGTGTCATCCTGGCCCACATGGCCGCGTTCCCGACGTGCGGCAGCCTGTGGCTGGAGGTGGTCGATACCAACGACGGCAAGGAACTGTCGAACTTCTGCAAGAAATTCGAGGGCCCGCTGCGCAAGGCCTTGAGTGGGTCAGGCAAGCTGGTGGACGACCCGCATAAGCCGCGTCTGCTGCTGACGTTCAAGAGTGGTCGCGAAGTGTTCCTCGGCCTCGCGCAAGCGGATAACTCGGCCATGTGGCCGATGGGCATCCCGCGTTTGAAGTTCCCCCGGGAAGCGCCGAGCCGCTCGACGCTCAAGCTCGAAGAGGCCTGGCATCATTTCATTCCCAAGGACCAGTGGGACGAGCGTTTGCACAGTGACATGACCGGCGTGGACCTCGGCGCCGCGCCGGGTGGCTGGACCTGGCAACTGGTCAACCGTGGCATGTTGGTCACGGCCATCGACAACGGGCCGATGGCCGAAAGCCTGATGGACACCGGCCTGGTGCAGCACTTGATGGCGGACGGGTTTACGTTCAAGCCCAAGCAGCCGGTGGACTGGATGGTTTGCGACATCGTCGAGAAACCGGCGCGCAACGCGGCGATGCTGGAGGAGTGGATTGGCGAAGGGCATTGCCGCGAAGCCGTGGTCAACCTCAAGTTGCCGATGAAACAGCGTTACGCCGAGGTCAAGCGCCTGCTCGAACGCATCGCCGAGGGCTTCAAGGCCCGGGGCATCAAGGTCGAGATCGGTTGCAAGCAGCTGTACCACGACCGTGAAGAGGTGACGTGCCATTTGCGGCGGTTGGATACCAAGAAGCCGAAGTCCCGCTAATCCTTTGAAGCCAGTGAAATCCTCTGTGGGAGCGAGCTTGCTCGCGATGGCGTCGACACATTTAACATTGATGCAAGCTGACCCACCGCTATCGCGAGCAAGCTCGCTCCCACAGGGTGCAGTGTCGAACCAGGGGTGACCGAACGCCGACATTGCGCGACAATGCCGGCCAGTTCCAGGAGTAGAACATGAGTGAAATGAACGACACGCCGGTCGACGGTACGCTGGATGCCACGGGCCTCAATTGTCCGGAGCCGGTGATGATGCTGCACCAGCACATCCGCGACCTGGCCCCCGGTGGCCTGCTGAAAGTCATCGCCACCGATCCCTCGACGCGCCGCGACATCCCCAAGTTTTGCGTGTTCCTGGACCACGAACTGGTGGCCCAGCAGGAGAGCGCCGGCACCTATCTCTACTGGATCCGCAAGAAGCTCGCTTAATCCGTCGAGCGGCTGAGGCGGATCTGCTTGCGCGCGCTGCGTGCCAGGCGGATCGACAGCATCAGCGCCGCGCAGCTCAAGCCTGCAATCAAGCCTTGCCACAATCCGCTCGGGCCGCTGGGGGCGCCGAGCCAGTCGGTCAGGCCCAGGGCGTAACCCACCGGCAGGCCGATGCCCCAATAGGCGAACAGGGTCAGGATCATCGTCACCCGGGTGTCCTGGTATCCGCGCAATGCACCTGCCGCCGTGACCTGGATCGCATCGGAAAACTGGAACAGCGCCGCATACACGATCAGCATCGACGCCACTTCGATCACTCTCGGATCGGCGGTATAGATCGCGGCGATAGGCTCGCGCAGGGCGAACATCAGGCTCGCTGACAGGCAGGCGTACGCCAGGGCCGTGCCCATGCCGACGCCTGCGGCGAAACGCGCTTCCCGGGGCTGGCTGCGCCCCAGCGCCTGGCCTACCCGTACTGTCACGGCCATGCCCAAGGAGTAGGGGATCATGAACACCAGCGAGCTGAAGTTCAGCGCGATCTGATGCCCGGCCACCACCGTGGCGCCGAGGCTGCCGATCAGCAGGGCGATCACCGCGAAAATGCTCGATTCGGCGAACACCGCGATGCCAATCGGCAGGCCGATGCCCAGCAGACGCTTGATCATCGACCATTGTGGCCAGTCGAAACGAGCGAACAATCGGCTCGATTGATAGGCCGGGGCCCGGCATGTCCAGACCGCCATGCCCGCCGCCATGAACCACATCACGATGGCCGTGGCCCAGCCACAGCCGACCCCGCCCATGGCCGGGACGCCTAGATGTCCATAGATGAAGATGTAATTGAGTGGAATGTTCAGCGCCAGTCCGCACAGCCCCAGCACCATTGCCGGACGCGTACGGCCCAAGCCGTCGCTGAAACAGCGCAGCACGTAATAGAGCGCCACCGCCGGCAGACCGGTGCCTATGCCCCGCAGGTATTCCATGCACGGGCCGATCAGTTCGGGATCGACTTTCATGATGTGCAGGATCGGCTCGGCGCTGAACAGGGCCAGGGTCGCGATCAATCCCACCACCAGCGCCAGCCACAGCGCCTGACGCACCAGCGGCCCGATCTCATCGAACGTACCGGCACCGAAACGCTGGGCCACTTTCGGCGTGGTTGCCAGCAGCGTACCGGTCATCAGCAGGAACACCGGCACCCAGATCGAATTCCCCAGCGCCACTGCCGCCAGATCCCGTGGGCCGACGCGGCCGGCCATCACCGCATCGACAAAACCCATGGCGGTGGTCGCCAATTGCGCCACCATGATCGGCAAGGCCAGGGCGAGCAGCGTCTTGAGCTCCAGGCGAACCCGGGCCGGGCGGGAGAGGGCGTTGGGGGTATCGATGACGGGATTCACAGGCGCAGCGTCCGAGAGATTGAGCACAAGGCGGCGAATTCTACGCCTTGACGCAGTGGTCAGGAAAAAACCTGTGTTGGGGATTTGTAATCACTCTCAGCCATGCGAATACCTTGTGGCGAGGGAGCTTGCTCCCGCTCGACTGCATAGCAGTCGCCTGCATTTTGGGCCCGCTTCGCAGGCCAGCGGGAGCAAGCTCCCTCGCCACGATTTCGTTCACCGAAGTAATGGGCTGGCTCATCGAGGCGAGGAACGCCTACACTGCCCATCCGCCAAAGGAGCTCCGCCATGCTGATCGTTGCCGACGAAAATATCCCCTTGCTCGATGCGTTTTTCCAAGGTTTCGGTGAGATTCGCCGCGTGCCGGGCCGTGGGATCGATCGGTCGATGGTCGAGCACGCCGATGTGTTGCTGGTGCGTTCGGTCAGCCAGGTCAATCGGGCGCTGCTGGAAGGCAGCAAGGTGCGCTTCGTTGGCACTTGCACCATCGGCACCGATCATCTGGATCTTGATTATCTGGCCGAGGCCGGTATTCGCTGGGCCAGTGCCCCGGGCTGCAACGCCCGTGGGGTGGTGGACTATGTGCTGGGCAGCCTCATGACCCTGGCGGAAATCGAAGGCGCGGATCTTGCCCAGCGCACCTTTGGCATCGTCGGCGCGGGGCAGGTGGGCGGGCGGTTGATCGAAGTGCTCAGGGGCCTGGGCTGGACCGTGAAAGTCTGCGATCCGCCTCGCCAGGCCGCGGAGGGCGGCGATTACGTGAGTCTGGAGCAGATCATCGAGCAGTGTGATGTCATCAGCTTGCACACGCCCTTGATCCGCGATGGCGAGCAACCGACCTGGCACCTTTTTGACGAGCAACGATTGAACGACCTCAAGCCGGGCACTTGGCTGATCAATGCCGCGCGCGGGCCGGTCATCGACAACGCCGCGTTGCGCGAGGTGCTGCTGGAACGTGAAGACTTGCAGGCAGTGCTGGATGTGTGGGAGCAGGAGCCGACGGTGGACGCCGACCTGGCCGACCTCTGCGTGATTGCCACCCCGCACATCGCCGGCTACAGCCTTGACGGTCGCCAACGCGGCACGGCGCAGATCTACCAGGCCTTGTGCGATTTTCTTGGGCAGACAGCCGAAGTCAGCCTGGCCGACCTGCTGCCCAGGCTCTGGCTTGGAGGCATCACCCTGGACGCCGACACCGATCCGGCCTGGGCCCTGGCGGCGCTGTGCCGGAGCGTGTATGACCCGCGCCGCGACGATGCGGATTTTCGCCGCAGCCTGGTGGGCACCGTCGACGAGCAACGTCGCGCGTTCGATGCCCTGCGCAAGCATTATCCGCCACGCCGGGAAATCGACAGCTTGAGGGTGCGTATCGAAGGGCAATCGGCGGCTTTGCAACAGATCGTGACGGCACTGGGCGCCACTGTTGTTTGATCGCT
>NZ_JAOSHO010000670.1 GCF_025917275.1 Pseudomonas agronomica
AGCAAGCTCCCTCGCCACGGGTGTGTGCTTGGAGCCGGCAGATGCGTCAATCTGGGCCATTGCTTTGACGCCATTTTTCTGGGCCAGAATTGAATGGTCATTTGTCGAACACGCCACTAAAGTGGCGTCTGGCCTGTAGCGTAGGACAGCTTTATCAGTTCCCCTTTCCCATGGTGAGTCACCGATTGACCCATAACGCCATTCAACGTCTCCTGCTCAAACGTTTCGCCCTGGCAGCCACGACTTATGCGCTGGCGCTGGTGTTGCTGTGGCTGGCGTTTTTCAGTGGCCATTATCTCGACTCGTTGCGAGGCGTCGTCATTGGCAGCCTGCTGGTTGTGCTGTGCCAGGGTGGGTTGTTCACGCTGTTCATCACCGACCGCAACCTGCGGTTCGCCGACCCCAGCCTCACGGAAATACAGGTCTGGATCGGCCTGGGCTGGCAGACCTGGATGATGGCCCACCTGGACCAGGCGCGTGGGGTGTTCCTCGTCTTCTATGTGCTGATCCTGCTGTTCGGGCTGTTTCACCTGACGCGGCGGGCCTTTGTGCGCTGTGCGATGCTGGTGTTCATCAGCTTCACCGGCATCACGCTGTGGGACGGTTATTTCTTCCGGCTTCCCGACCCGACGCTGGCCGGCTTGCAAGTGTCCGTGCTGTTCATCGTGCTGGTTTGGCTGGTGCTGTATGCCCGCTACGTCCAGACCTCGCGCCAACGCATGCGCCAACGACGGTTTGCCTTGCAGGCGCACCAGGACACCCTGCGGGGCATGATGCGCCAACTCGAAGACCTGGTCGCCACCGACGAGCTGACCGGCCTGTTCAATCGCCGGCATTTCCTGCGCCTGGCGAGCCGCGAACTCAACACCCTCCGGCCCGGCATCGCCCATGGCCTGGCCTTGATCGACCTGGACCATTTCAAGCGCATCAACGATCTGCATGGCCATGCGGCTGGCGACCAGGTGCTGCAGGCGTTCGCCGGCGTCGCCACGGCCTGCCTGCGTGAAGGTGATGTGCTGGCCCGTTACGGTGGCGAAGAATTCGTCATGTTGCTGCCCGCCTGCGATCCCGCGCGCCTGACGGCGTGTTGCGAGCGCTTGCGGCTGGCGTTCACCGAGGTGCAATTGATCGATCTGCACGTGGGCAGCCTCAGCCTGTCGGTGGGCATGACGATGCTGGAAATGGGCGATGACCTGGACAGCGCCTTGCAGCGCGCCGACCAGGCCTTGTACCGTGCCAAGCGCGATGGCCGCAATCGGTGTGCCGCCGCTTGGGAGAATGTCGATGCCTGAGTTGAAAGTCGCCGACCGACAATGGACGGTGGCGGCGGGCGATAACCTGCTGGACGCGCTCAACCAGTCCGGGGTGCCGGTGCCCTACAGTTGCCGTGCCGGCAGTTGTCATGCCTGCCTGGTGCAATGCGTGAGCGGCGATGTGCGTGACAACCGTCCCGATGCGCTGACCCCGGCGCAGCGTGATCAAGGTTGGCGGCTGGCATGTCAATGCCAGGTAATCGAAGACGTGCAGATCCACACCTTCGACCCGCAACGCGACGGCCAGGCCGCCGAGGTGGCGGCGCTGGATTGGCTGGGCGCCGATGTGCTGCGCCTGCGCATTACGCCGCAGCGACCGTTGCGCTATCGAGCCGGACAACATCTGTTGTTGTGGGCCGGCGACGTCGCCCGGCCGTATTCCCTGGCGAGCCTGCCCGAGGACGACCGCTTCCTGGAGTTTCACCTCGATTGTCGCGCGCCAGGGCAATTCGTCGATGCGGTGCGACAACTCAAGGCCGGCGACCCGATTCGCCTCGGTGAGTTGCGCGGTGGTGCGCTGCATTACGATCCCAACTGGCATGAAAGGCCGCTGTGGCTGCTGGCCTCCGGTACGGGCCTGGGGCCGCTGTTTGGCATCTTGCGCGAAGCGTTGCGCCAGCAGCATCAAGGGGCGATTCGGTTGATCCATGTGGCGCGCGATGCCGCCGGGCACTACCTGGAAAAACCCCTGCAGGCATTGGCGGCCAAGCATCCCAACCTCAACGTCGAGCTGCTGACCGCAGCCGAGGCCCCCGACGCACTGGCGCAGCTGCGCCTGGCCTCACGCCAGACCCAGGCATTGGTGTGCGGCCATCCGGATTGGGTCGAGGCGTTTGCCAAGCGCTTGTACCTGGCGGGGTTGCCGCGTAATCAGTTGTTGGCGGATGTGTTTCTTACCCGTGGGAATGGCGGCGTCTGACCGATCGCCATCGCGAGCAAGCTCGCTCCCAC
>NZ_JAOSHO010000671.1 GCF_025917275.1 Pseudomonas agronomica
TCGCTCCCACAGTGATGGCTTCATCTACCGAGCTTCATTCCTTGAGGAACGTCAGCAGGTCCTGGTTGAGGCGATCCTTGTGAGTCTCGGTCAGGCCGTGCGGCGCGCCAGGGTAGACGATCAGTCGAGCACCCTTGATCAGGGCTGCCGAGGCTCGGCCTGCAGCGTCAATGGGCACGATCTGGTCGTCGTCGCCGTGAATCACCAGCGTCGGCACGTCGAACTTCTTCAGGTCGCCGCGGAAGTCGGTCGCCGAGAACGCCGCGATCGAGTCATAGGTGTTCTTGGCGCCGCCCTGCATACCTTGCGCCCAGAACGACTGGATCAAGCCTTGGGACGGTTTGGCGCCCTTGCGGTTGTAGCCGTAGAACGGGCCGGAGGCGATGTCCAGGTACAGTTGCGAACGGTTCTCCTGGGAGGCTTTGCGCAATCCGTCGAACACCGCAATTGGCAAGCCGCCAGGGTTGGTGTCGGTCTTGAGCATCAGCGGCGGGACCGAGGACACCAGCACGGCTTTCTTGACCCGGCTGGTGCCGTGGCGACCGATATAGCGAGCCACTTCGCCGCCCCCTGTCGAGAAACCGACCAAGGTCACGTCCTTCAGGTCCAGCGCCTCGATGACCGCTGCCAGGTCGTCGGCGTAGTGATCCATGTCGTTGCCTTCCCACGGCTGGCTGGAGCGACCATGACCGCGACGGTCGTGGGCAATGACGCGATAGCCCTTGGAGGCGAGGAACATCATCTGTCCTTCCCAGCTGTCGGAGTCCAGCGGCCAGCCATGGCTGAAGGTGACGACCTGGCCGTTGCGCGGGCCCCAATCCTTGTAATAGAGCTGCACGCCATCCTTGGTGGTGATGTAGCTGGCGGACTGCACAACGCTGCCGACCGCGGTGGCGCTGGCGCCGGCCTGGACGGGGGGGGCCGCTTCTGCGCCGAGGGTGGCCAAGGCCAGGGTGGCGACTGCGAGGGTGCGGTTGAATGTGTTCATCGTTTCTCTCTCCATAAGGGACGGTTTGATCTGCCGGGATCGTCGTCGATCGCGTTGGTGGGCAGATTAGAGAGAGCGAAGCGCAACGAGAACGGCGCTGGCATCGATAACAACTATAGGGATATCAGATACCTGCGTTTTTGATCGTGGCGAGGGAGCTTGCCCCGGTCGGCCCTGTAGGCGCTGGCGAAGCCTGCGATCTTTTGATGTTGATCTTTAGGTGTCAGGGAAAGATCGCAGCCTCGTTGTACTCGGCAGCTCCTACAGGGGGACGCGGGAGCTTGGCCTGTAGGAGCTGGCGAAGCCTGCGATCTTTTGATGTGACCTTTCGCTTGAGCAATCAACCAAACGAAGGCATCGGCCCCAGCGAGTTGAGAATCCAGGTGACTGCGGCGATGGCAATGAGTACCGCCGCCAGCAAGCCGATAAACAGCCACTTGACGACTTTCAGCCACTTCGGCGGCCCGGTGCTCGGGGCGAAGGTTTCGACCGCGTGACGCATGGCCTCGGCGCAAAATGGGCACTCGGCGTTGTCCGCAAGAATGAGGGTGCCGCAGTGATCACAATTCTTCATGTCGTACCGAGGCTCGAAAACGTTTGTCCAGCGGCGAACCGTCACCGCACCTGATGCTCAGTATTTATAGACGATGCCCAGCCTGCCCATGATTTCCATGGCATTGACCAGACCCAGGCCGTTCATGGGCAGGCAGGCAAACGCCTGGTACTCATCGAAGTGGGTGCCGATGGCCAGCAGCTTCAAATCGTGGGTTTCCAATCGCGCATTGAAATATTGCAGCAGCGCCCTTTCCCAGTCGTTGGCGCGGTTGACCGCATCGACGGTTTTGCTGTCAGGCGTGGGGATTTCGATGCCCAGTTCCCGAAGTGGGGCGAGGGTGTTGATGGCGTGGACGCCTGACAGCGACCACTCCTTCCATTCGAACTCAGCCAACCGATGGGCGTCGGCCAGTGCCGATCGCAGTTGCGTCCAGGCCCAGTCCCACTGACCGTTGGGCGCGGGCATGTTGTCGATCAGTGCTTGGGCATGCGCCTCGTCGAACAAGCCATCGAACAGGTCGGCCAGCGTGTCGGCCAGGTCCGGGCCTGGCCCTTGAGCCTGGGTGTCCAGGTCATGACTCAAGCGCTGCCAAAGACTGGCCAGTTCCGTCCAGTCGTCTTCATCCATGTCGTCATCGATCCCCTGGGCCTTATGGCCACGGTGGTAATTGTCCAGCCGCGTCTTGTGAACCAGGACCGCACCCTCGGCGACGCTC
>NZ_JAOSHO010000672.1 GCF_025917275.1 Pseudomonas agronomica
AATGGATCGTGCCGCCTCAAGAGCGAACCTGCCCGGTTGTCATCAGCAGGTGCAGCACATCATCGGCATGCCATTGCAGCTCATCATCATCGGCATGCTGCAGTCGCCCATCATCTTCATCATCAACGCGCAGCAGCTTTTCATCATGTCCATGTTCATGCCGGCCATCGGCATGACTTTGCACATCATGCAGTCCGCCATCACGGTGCATTCCATCACGCACTTCATCGACGGCATCGGCATGCCCATCATCGGCATCGGCATCATCATGCTCGCCATCGGCATGGCCATGCTCGCCGGGGACATGCACATCATGCTCATGTTGCCGCAGTGCATCATCATCGGCATGCCACAGTTCATCATCATCTGCATCATGTCGGCGCTGTTCTTGAACATGGCCATGTCCATGCCGGCAGCGGGCATCATCTTGCAAATCATGCCGTCGTCCATCATTTCGCAGGTCATGGTCGCCATCATCATTGGCATGCCCATCATCGGCATCATCGGCATGTTGGCGTTCATCGGCATTGGCATCTGCATGGCGTTCATCATGGTGGTGTTCCCTGTAAGTTCGAGAGTCGGACGAGCTGATGGGGCGGATTCTAAGGATTGGCCCGGGCCCGACAAGATGGCGACCGAACAGCGGGAATGAACGTTCGAGCAGGCTTACCGGAGTGACGCGCGCCATGTCTTCTGTTGCAACATGCCATTCGCTTTCATTGCAGACAGTTCCTGTATGACAGCGTCGATTCCACGATCATGGATATGCCATCCAACGCTATATCAATAACCGTAAGAAATAATCGATCTAAACCTGGGCTCGCCAGGCCGTAAGCGAAACGTCTTCGCCAAAGGGGCGCGGGTTACCTGACGCGCAAAGTGGCATTCCAAATCAAATTGCCATCAGATGGCCTTGCAAAAACACCCGGGCCGTCTAGATTCAAACCTGTCTCCAACCACATCGTCCACCGCACTTCACAGCCCCTCAGGCGAGAGAATCCATTGGCCTAAAACACACACTTGGCGTTGCCTTGAATCATTGACATGGAATCAGTCATAACAACAAGAGGGATGCTTGATGAAGCAGGGCCGTGGGTATCGTTTGCTCTCGCAAAAAGGACCAGCCGGACAGTTCTGGCTCTCATTGATTTGCTTTGCGGGCCTGGTGATCGCCAGCTTCCTGTTGTTCGAACAACAGATCCAGGCTTTCCTGACCCATCTCAACCTGTACCAGCCCTCGACTCCCTCGCAGATATTCAACCTCGCGCTGCTGCTGATCGCCCTGCTGGCACTGGACGTGGTGCTGCCGGTGCCGTCGAGCATGGTCGCGCTGCTGGCCGTGGCGATGCTCGGCAGCGTGGGCGGTTACCTGGTGATCTTCGTCGGCCTGTGCCTGGGTGCAGGACTGGGTTATGCGCTGGGGGCCGGCTATTTGCGCCTGCTGTCCGGCCGCCTGGGCCTGCATCAGCGCCAACCAGGGCAACTGGCCTATCGGTTGGGCACGCTGTCTTTGATCTGCCTGCGCGGTGTCCCGGTGTTGGCGGAGACCTCGGTCGTTGCTGCCGGTATGCAACGCTATCCATTGCCGGCGTTCCTCCTGGTCACCACCCTGGCCAACGCCGGCCTCGCATTGGCCTACAGCGCGATCGGCAGTTTTCTCGTCGAACAGAACGCGCTGTTGGTGACGCTGCTCGCCAGTATGGTATTGCCCGGACTGTTCATCGCCGGCTACAGCCTGTTCAAGACGCTTCGCCGTCCCGACGCGGACCAGCCCTTGCAGGGTCGCTTCAAGGTCAGCTACGACTACCCCGTTGTGTTCACCGATCATCTGTTCGACCCGCTCAACCCCTGCCTGCACCGCCAGCTCCTGGCCGGGCACGGGGGGCGGGCAAAGGTGTTGATGTTCGCCGATGAACAGCTGCTGCAAAGCGCCCCGCACCTGCTGGATCAGATCAATACCTACTTCGCCCATCATGCTGCGGACCTGCATTTCCTGGCGCCGCCGATCGCGGTTCCGGCCGGCGAGTCGAGCAAGGACTCACAGGTGCTGCAGCAGCTGTACAGCGACATGCTGCAACAAGGCCTGGACCGGCATTGCCATGTGCTGGCTGTCGGTGGCGGCGCGGTGCTGGATGCGGTGGGCTACGCCTGCGCCACCTTCCACCGCGGCATTCGCCTGATTCGCATCCCAAGCACCGTACTCGCCCAGAACGACGCCGGCATCGGTGTGAAAAACGGCATCAACGCCTTCGGCCAG
>NZ_JAOSHO010000673.1 GCF_025917275.1 Pseudomonas agronomica
GCTTCGCCAGCTCCTACAGAGCCCAGCAAGCTTCCTTGCCACAGATGCCTGTGCTTAGAGCGTCTTGCTCGACGCCGGATTGATCATTCGCGCCAGCCCAAGGTTCTTCAGCGCCAACTGCAAGGAACTATGAATCACCTGCGGATTGTCGATGGTCATCAGCTCCGCCAGCAGTTCCTGGGCCTTGCTGAGGTTGATCTGGCGCAGCATCCATTTCACTTTCGGCAGGTTGGTGGCGTTCATCGACAGGCTGTCGAAACCCATCGCCATCAGCAACACCGCGGCCGCCGGGTCACCGGCCATTTCGCCGCAGATGCTCACCGGCTTGCCTTCGGCATGGGCGTCGCGCACCACGGTCTGCAAGGCTTGCAGCACCGCCGGGTGGAGGTAATCGTAGAGATCGGCCACCCGTGGGTTGTTACGGTCCACGGCCAGCAGGTACTGGGTCAGGTCGTTGGAACCTACCGAGAGGAAGTCCACCTGCCGCGCCAGTTCCTTGGTCTGGTACACCGCTGCCGGGATCTCGATCATCACCCCGACTGGCGGCATCGGCACGTCGGTGCCTTCGTCGCGCACCTCGCCCCAGGCCCGGTGGATCAGGTGCAAGGCTTCTTCCAGTTCATGGGTGCCGGAAATCATCGGCAACAGGATGCGCAGGTTATTCAAGCCTTCGCTGGCCTTGAGCATGGCGCGGGCCTGGACCAGGAAGATCTCCGGATGGTCGAGGGTGACGCGAATGCCGCGCCAGCCGAGAAAGGGGTTGTCTTCCTTGATCGGGAAATAGGACAGGGACTTGTCGCCGCCGATGTCCAGGCTGCGCATGGTTACCGGTTGCGGGTGGAACGCGGCCAGTTGCTCGCGGTAGATCGCCAGCTGTTCCTTTTCGCTGGGGAAGCGCTGGTTGATCATGAACGGCACTTCGGTGCGGTACAGGCCCACGCCCTCGGCGCCACGCTTCTGCGCCCGGGCCACGTCGGCCAGCAGGCCGGTGTTGACCCAAAGCGGCATGCGGTGGCCATCGAGGGTGACGCACGGCAGGTCCCGCAGCGCATCCAGGCCCAGGGACAGTTGCTTTTCTTCCTCCACCACATCGGCAAACTGCTTGCGCAGCACGTCGCTGGGGTTGGTGTAGACCTCGCCGTGGTAGCCATCGACGATCATCTGGATGCCGTCGACCTTCGAGTACGGCAGGTCCACCAGGCCCATCACCGTCGGGATGCCCATGGCCCGGGCCAGGATCGCCACGTGGGAGTTGCCCGAGCCCAACACCGAGACCAGCCCCGCCAGCTTGCCTTCGGGCACTTCGCCGAGCATGGCCGGGGTCAGCTCTTCGCTGACCAGGATGGTGTTGTCGGGGTAGACGAGGGTCTGCTGGCGCTCTTGCTGCAAGTAAGCCAGCAGCCGGCGACCAAGGTCCTTGACGTCCGAGGCGCGCTCGCGCAGGTAGGCGTCGTCCATCAGTTCGAAACGGTTGACGTGGTCGGTCACCACCTGGCGCAGCGCGCCCTGGGCCCATTGGCCGGTCTTGATGACCGTGGTGACTTCGCTGCCCAGGGAGGCATCGTCGAGCATCATCAGGTAGACGTCGAACAGTGCCCGTTCTTCCGGGCGCAACTGCGTCGCCAGCTTCGCCGACAAGGCGCGCATGTCGGCCCGTACGCCTTCGATGGCGGTCTTGAACAACCCCAGCTCGGCGTCGATGTCGCTAATGGCCTTGTCCGGCACCACGTCGAGGTCGGCGGGCGGCAACATGACCACCGCCGTGCCCACCGCCGCGCCCGGCGATCCCGGCACGCCGACGAACTTGGCTTCCTGGATGCCCTTGCCCTGGCGACCCAGGCCGCTGATCGAGCCGGTGGCCTCGGCGTGGGCGATAACCCCGGCCAGTTGCGCGCTCATAGTCACGAGGAAGGCTTCTTCACCTTCGTCGAACTGGCGGCGCTCTTTTTGCTGGATGACCAACACGCCGACGACGCGGCGGTGGTGGATGATCGGTGCGCCGAGGAACGAGGCGTAGCGTTCTTCCCCCGTTTCGGCAAAGTAGCGGTAGCGCGGGTGATCCGCGGCGTTTTCGAGGTTCAGGGGTTCTTCGCGCGTGCCGACCAGACCGACCAGGCCTTCATTGGGGGCCATGCTGACCTTGCCGATGGAGCGCTTGTTCAAGCCCTCGGTGGCCATCAGCACGAAACGGTTGGTCTCGGGATCAAGCAGGTAGACCGAGCAGACTTGGCTGCCCATGGCCTCTTTGACGCGC
>NZ_JAOSHO010000674.1 GCF_025917275.1 Pseudomonas agronomica
CAGCGGGAGCAAGGGATCTAGGTATGGCTCAGTTCAAGCAGTGCCTGGCTCAACCGCTCGATATCCCGCGCCAACGTAATCAATCCCGGCGTGATGCGAATGCACGACCCGACGCTGGTCTCGCGCACCACGGTGAAAATCCCATGGTCCTTGAGCAGTCGGTCGGCCATCGCCTGCTGGTCCGGCTGTGCGGTGAATCGCATCGAGGTGATGCCGCAATACAGCCGCCGGTCATCCGGTGTCATGACTTCAATGCCCGGTACGTCACGAACGGCGCTCACCCACATGTCGCGCAGGTAACAGAGCCGCGCGCCCTTGGCTGACGCACCGCCCAGGGCACGGTGCTCTTCGAACACCAGTGGCAGCGTCAGCAGCGCGGGGATATTGGGCGTGCTGTGGGGCGTGCGTGAGCGTATGTCAGTGGCTGGGTAGTTGGCTTCGTCCATGTCCGGGTCGATGTCGGCCAGCCGTTGTGGCGCGATGTAGAGAAAGCCCAGGGCGAGGGGGCTGCCAATCCATTTCTGCAGATTGAACCCGGCGAACTGGATGCCGAGTTTTTTCAGGTCGAAATCGATCTGCCCCAAGGCGTGGGCCCCGTCGAGAATGATGTCGACCTCGAATTCACGCGCCGCCTCGGCAATCGCCTGGACCGGCATCACCAGGCCGGTCAGGTGGTTGACGTAGGTCAGCGCCATTACTTTCAGGCGCGGATAGCGAATGAAAACTTCTCGATAGGTGCTCACCAGGCTGTCGAAACTGGCGGGGTAGGGAAGGACCAGCTCAACGACCTCAGCCCCGCGCTGGCGGGCCAGCCAGCGCATGGCACTCTTGACCGAGGCGTATTCCACGTCGCTGATCAACACCTGGTCGCCGGGCTTGAGCCCGTTGTAGTTGCGAATGAGCGTCTGCAGGGCATCCACTGCGCTATTGGCCAGTGCCACGGTGGACGCAGGGGCACGGATCAGTTGCGCCACCTGGCGCCGAATGGCTTCGCCGTGCTCCCGGTCGAAGTGCTGGCGCACGTACACCGAGTTGCTGCGGTTGATGAGTTCGATGTTGCGCTGGTATTCCTCGACCACGGTGCGCGACATCCGACCGAAGTAACCGTTTTCGAGATTGAGCAAGCCATCGGCGTCGACATCGTAGCGACCGACAAAGGTTTCCCAGAAGCTTTCATCGTGGGCGCGTAGGGTGTTCTCGGGCATGGCGGGCTCAATCAGTCAATGGCGATGTTCAATGGCGCGGCTTGGGCAGGCCATGTTTGGCTCGCAGCGGGTCCAACAGGTCCGACAGGCCGTTGTGGTCGATTTCCTGCATCAATGCCAGCAGGCCGCCCAGTTCTCCCTTGGGAAAACCCTCCCGTGCGAACCAGTTCAAGTATTGGCCTGGCAGGTCGGCGAGGACTCGGCCCTTGTATTTGCCGAAGGGCATTTGGCGCGTCACCAGCAGCTCAAGTTTTTCCGGATTCATTGCGATTCGTCTTGATAGGAACCATCGGCAAAATACAGGCATTCTGCATGCAGGCCAAATGACAGATCATGCAAATAACGCGGATACAGATTTTTCGATGTTTTTTAACTATTTGATTATTAAGGATTTATCTCATTTTTGGTGGCTGGCATGGCCGATGCAATATTCCTTGCAGGTTTTTATTCACCAAGCAAAGGAACTGAAAAATGACTGACATCAACAAAGAATCCATTTCCGTCTTGAACGACCTGATCGAGACCAGCAAGGATGGCCAGGAAGGATTCAAGACCTGCGCTGAAGACATCAAGCATCCTGAGCTCAAGGCGCTGTTCGTCAAGCGCTCCGCCGATTGCGCAACCGCTGCGGCCGAACTGCAAGCCGCTGTGCGTTCCCTGGGTGGCGATCCCGAAACTTCCACCAGCGTCTCCGGTGACTTGCACCGCCGTTGGGTCGACGTGAAGTCGATGTTCACCGGCAAGGACGAAGAAGCGGTGCTCAACGAAGCCGAGCGCGGCGAAGACCATGCGCTGAAGGCTTACAAGGAAGCCATCGAGAAAATCAACAAGCACAACCTGGTAGGCATTCGTGATCTCGTCGAGCGCCAATACCACGGTGTGCAACGCAACCACGATCAGGTCAAGGCCTTGCGCAACCAGGCGCGTGCCAGCTGATATGCATCTTTGATGCCCCAAAAAACGCCAGCTTGCCTGGCGTTTTTTTGTGTGGAGCGACTCAGGCTGACGGGGAACACTCTATGGCGAGGGAGCTTGCT
>NZ_JAOSHO010000675.1 GCF_025917275.1 Pseudomonas agronomica
AGCGAGCTTGCTCGCGATGGCGGCCTGACTGTCTGCAACATTTTTGGGTAATGACGGCTACTCGTCTTTTTTCATCAGCCCAGCCAACGCAGCGAACGGGTTATGGGTCGCCTTGGCGATCTTCGGTGTGCTCAGGGAACCGTCGCCAAAATATTGCTGGTCGGTGTAGCGCGAGTGCTCGTTGTCGTGGCAATACAAGCACAGCAGCTCCCAGTTGGAGCCGTCCTGGGGGTTGTTGTCGTGGTTGTGGTCGCGGTGGTGAACGGTCAGTTCGCTCAGGCGCTTGCCGGAAAACTCACGGGCGCAGCGGCCGCAGACGTGGGGGTACATTTTCAGGGCTTTGTCGCGATAGCCCATCTCCCGGTCGCGCTGGGCGTCGGCGAGGATGCGGTCCAGCTTGGCGGTGTTGGACGGTGGGGTGGACGAACTCATGGGTTCACCTTTGTAGAAAAGACTGAATGACGGTTGGACAGAGTTTAGCTCAGCCCTTGAGTTTCTCGGCAATCCAGATGGTGTGGCGGGTGCCTTTGTTGCCATGGGCGAACACCTGCACCTCCTCGGCCTTGAAGCCGGCCTTCTTCAACTTGTCGGAAAACTGCCGGTCGGCGCTGGCCGACCAGACCGCCAGCACGCCCTTGGGCCGCAGGGCCTTGGCGCAGGCGGCCAGGCCACCGGCCGAATACAACCAACTGTTGGCCTTTTGGGTCAGGCCTTCCGGGCCGTTATCGACATCCAGCATGATCGCGTCGAACCCCTGGGGTTCGGCTTGCAGCACCTTGGCCACGTCTTCCAGACGGATCACCGTGCGCGGGTCGGACAGGGGACGCCCGGCCTTTTCGCCCAAGGGGCCACGGTTCCACTCCACCACGCCCGGCACGAGTTCGGCCACCACCACTTCGGCGGTCTTGCCCAGGTGCTTGAGGGCGGAGGCGAGGGTGAAGCCCATGCCGAGGCCGCCGATCAGCACACGCGAGCCAGGGCGACCGGCGACCTTGCGGCAGGGAATCTCGGCCAGGGCGTCTTCGGAGCCGTGCATGCGGGTGTTCATCAACTGTCCGCCGTCACCGCCCTGGATCTTGATCACGAAATCTTCGCCGTATTCGAACAGGCACAGGGCACCGCCGTTGTCAGGGATAGGCGTGGTGTCGAGCAGAACAAAACGTTTCATGGAAATCTCATGGGAAAAGAGCAGACCGGCCCGGCAGGGGCTAGCCTGAAAGCAGACAATAGCCACGGAGCCATTGATGAAGTGCCTCATTCTACCGGCCATTGCCCTGGCGGCGCTCTCGATAAGTTGCGCCCAGGCCCAGCAGCCGACCATTCCGGTCAGCCCGCCCAGTATCCCGGGGTCGCCGGGCACCGCTACGCCCATGCCGTATCCGCCGGTCACGCCCAGCGGGGTGCCCAAGGTAGCGCCAGGGAACGGCCCGCCCCTGTTACCACCCATCGAAATGCCCAGGCCGCCCAAGGACCAGCCGATACCGGGTATGGAGCCGAAGCCGGAGAAGGCCAAGTCGCCGGGGGGATAGCTCGACCATACGACGCCATCCCCTGTGGGAGCGAGCTTGCTCGCGATGGCGGCGGGTCAGTGGGTATCAATGTTGATTGACACACCGCTATCGCGAGCAAGCTCGCTCCCACAGGTTCTGTGTTTCAACTGTTAGAAAGAATCAGACCTGCTGCGACAGCAACTGCCCATCGGCCATGCGCAGGCGCTTGGACAGGGAGACGGCGAGGGCGCGGATGATCTTGGCGGCAATCTTTGGCGCGTCGTTGAGCATTTTTTCCAAGGAATCCTTGCCCAGGTTCAGCAATTGGCAATCGGTGGCGGCGATGCAACTGGCCGAGCGCCGTTCGCCGTCGAGCACCGCCATTTCACCGAATGCCCGGCCGCTGCGCAGCGTGGCGATGGTCACTGGCTGGCCGTCGGGGCCGGTTTTCTGCACGGCCACCTGACCGGTGTGGAGGATGCACATGAAGCTGCCAGCATCGCCCTCGTGAAAAATCGCCTCGCCCTGGGCAATTGTGCTGATGCTGAAGTAACCCGACGCGGCGGCAAAGTCGACGGGCAGCAATTGGTCGAACAGACCGCAGTCCATCAGCCAGTCGCGGATTTCTTTGTTCAGTAAGGTCGGTTCTGACATGTCGTCACGGTCTTTTCTTGTGTTTGTTGCGGTTCTGGATTGTCATGAATGTATGGCGAACCCTAGTGGGAGCGAGCCTGCTCGCGAA
>NZ_JAOSHO010000676.1 GCF_025917275.1 Pseudomonas agronomica
CCTCGCCACGGATACCTGGCCTGTGTTCAGTCGTCAGTAACGTGCCGGTGCTTTTTCAACCGATAGGCGAACTGCGCCCGGCTCAGCCCCAACGACCGGGCGGCCGCGGCGAGGTTGCCGTCGCTCAGCTGCAAGGCTTC
This sequence comes from Pseudomonas agronomica, assembly GCF_025917275.1. GTDB lineage: Bacteria > Pseudomonadota > Gammaproteobacteria > Pseudomonadales > Pseudomonadaceae > Aquipseudomonas > Aquipseudomonas agronomica. Next base: position 141 of record NZ_JAOSHO010000676.1, read on the forward strand.
GTTGATCAGGCGTGATTCCAGGCCATCAATGCTGAAGTCCGCTCCCGACTGGCGTAGGGACTGCAGCAGCGATGTTCCGGTCGTGCCATCGCTCCCTGCCTTGGCCGATGGCGAGAGCCCGCCGTTGCCATCGACCGAATACGCGTCCACGGGCAGTCGCTCATCGCGAAACAGGTGCACCAAGTCGATGGCCTGGCCTTCTTCGCTGGCAATCAGGCCACGCTCGATAAGGTTCTGCAGTTCCCGCACGTTGCCCGGGAAGTCATAGCGCAGCAGCGTCTTCAAGGCGCGCATGGTCAGGCCCACGGGCGTACGGCCATATTCCAGGCAGAATCGCTTGAGGAAGGCATTGATCAGCAGAGGGACATCATCGCGGCGTTCGCGTAAAGGCGGCAGGGCGATGGGGTAGACGTTGAGCCGGTAGAACAAGTCTTCACGAAAGTCACCTCGCGCCACCGCGCCGCGCATGTCGATGTTGGTTGCCGCGACGACCCGCACATCTACCTTGATCCCATGTCCACCGCCGACTCGCTCGATTTCCCGTTCTTGCAACGCGCGCAGCAGCTTGCCCTGGCCGGCCAGGCTGAGGCAGGTGATTTCATCGAGGAACAACGTGCCGCCGTTGGCCCGTTCGAAACGACCGGGGCGAGAATGGGTGGCCCCGGTGTAGGCACCGCGCTCGACGCCGAACAGTTCGGCTTCGATCAGGTTGTCCGGGATGGCCGCGCAGTTGAGTGCGATGAACGGACCGTCGCGGCGGCGGCTGAGTTGGTGCAGCTGGCGCGCGAACATTTCCTTGCCCACCCCGGACTCGCCGCTGACCAGGACGGTGGCGGGGGTCAGGGCCACTCGCTGCAGGGCCTGGGTCGCGGCATTGAATGTCGCACTCGCACCGATCAAGGGCTGTTCGCTGTCCGGCAGAGGGACGCTGCTGGCGAGGCCCTCGGCCCGTGCGCCCGGCTCCAGGGCCACCGCCGGTTGCGACGCGTTGAGGTAACTCAGGTCGCGCTCGATGTCGCCCCATTGCTCGGCGGTCTTGCCAACGACCCGGCAGCGCTCATGCCCCATGCCCCGGCATTCCACTTCGCGAAAGATCACCAGTTGCCCAAACAGGCCGCTGACGAAACCGATGGCGTAGCCCAACTCAGTCCAACACACCGGGTCCTGCCCGGTGCCGAAGGCGGCGACATGCTCGTCGGCCTCGCAGGAGTGGTGCCAGAGAAATTCGCCTTCATAGAACCCCGAGTCCGCATCGAACTTGAAGTGCAGGGGTTCGACCTTGGTCATGCCCTCCAGCGTATGCAGGTGCGTGCCGGCGCGAAACACGGCGGCGGCATCGGCCCGTGGCCAGCGCTCGCGAATCAGCCGGGCGTCCCGCGCGCCAGAGGTGTAGCCCGTGCGGGTGAGCATGCCGCGCGCCTGCTCCAGCCCCTGGCGCCCGATGATTTCCCGGCGCAAGGCGCCGAACGACGAGCTGTGCAGCAGCAACATGCGCTGGTCGTTGAGCCAGATGCGCCCATCGTCGGGAGAAAAGAACAGGCAGTCCGCCAACTCCGCCGGGGTGGGTGAGCTGCTGTCGTCCAGCGATTTGCTGTCGCCCCTTGGACGAAACGGTTCGGCGGCGAAGCGCAGATCCGGCAGCGGACAGTGGGGATTGTTCATTGTTATGCCCCTGATGGCGGGATGATCGAAATGATCACCTGGCGAGATAGTTATTAAGCATAACTTTATCAAATGAACAAGCGGTGGCTGGCCAACGGCCAGGTTGGCGAACAGGCCATGCGCGCCGTTCCAGGCTCAGAGCCCCAGGCCAGAGCCTTGGGCAAGGTTTATCAAGCGCTCTGGCACAAACCGGCACAGCGCTTGCTCAGGCACCCGTACGGCGTTTGCCTCGATGCCTTCCAGGTGCGGCGAACGATGACAACAACAAAGAGCCGGGAGTTTTAAATGTCTGCATCCAAAAGCCAACTGCTGTCCCAGGTGATCGAGTCGGAATGTGTCTTCAACGGTGATTGGGTGAAGGCCTCGGGCCCTATGCGTTCAATCATCGAACCGGCCACCGGTGAGCGGCTGATGTACAGCGCC
>NZ_JAOSHO010000677.1 GCF_025917275.1 Pseudomonas agronomica
CGCCTACACAGCGCCTACACAGCTTCTACGGCGTTAACCTTAAGTTACAAATCTCCCTGTCGTTTTAAGCTATACAGAGGCAGCGCCGGCATAGTGGCTTTCTGCTGCTTTCGCGTGCCGGTCCCATAAAATAAAAACTATTCGGGAGACTTCCTTGTGAAGCGTTTGCTCTGGCCCGCCGTCGCCCTGATGAACCGCCTGAGCTTCGGCATGAAGTTCAGCCTGATCAGCGTCCTGTTCCTGCTGCCGATGCTGGTGACCAACTTCTTTCTGGTGCGCGATGCCTACCGGGAATTCCAGGGCACGCAAGTGGAGCTGCAAAGCCTTGATCTGCTGGGCAGCAGCCTGGCGCTGCGCCGGGACTTGGAGACGTTGAACAACCTGGTGCAGATCAATGCCAGTCTGGGTCAATCCGGCAAGGCCGGCGACTTGGAAGCGAAGGTAACCGCGCTTGAGCAAAAGATGCTCGCCCGGTTGCAAAGCATGACGGCCATGGCCATGGAGCCTGAGCATGTCAGCACCTTCGATGCCAAGCGCGACGAGATGATCAACGCGTTCAAGGCCCAGCAGGCCGAAAGCTCCCTGCAAAGCAAAAGCGCATTGATCGGCAGTCTGCTCAACAATGCGCAGATATTCGGCCAGGTCATCGCCAGTCAGGCGGGCCTGAGCCGTGACAACCAGGGCGACATCCGCCAACTGAGCGAGCTGATCGTCGGCGTAACGCCCAGGGTCACGCAAATCCTGGGTGAGGGCCGTGCCTTGGGGGCCTCGTCATTGGGGTTGGGCTTTCTCAATTCCGCGTCGAGCACCCGGTTCGATGAACTACTGGTGCAGATCGAGAAACTCCAGGGCGAATATGAGCTGAAACTGCAGGATGCCCTGGACTCGAGCAAGGCGGTCGGACAAGCGCTCGCCAACGAGGCCGCAGGCAGCAAGAGCACCCTCAAGCAGGCTGCCGAGCTGATTGAAAACCAGGTTGTCATGGCGGACACCCTTGATGCGCCATGGCCGGCATTCTTTGACCAGGTCAGCGGCTTGATGGGGCAGACCTATCGGTTGAACGAGGCGACGCTGGGTTTTCTCGATGTGCAACTGCAGCACCGCCTGGAGCAGAACCGCAGCCACATGGTGCTGCAAGCCGTGGCGCTGGCCGCGGTGTTCCTGCTGATTTTTTATCTGTACGCCGGCTTCTACGCCTCGACGCGCACTACGCTCAAACATTTGGGCGCGATGATGGACAAGGTCGCGGCGGGGGACATGACGGTCAACTTCGTGGCCCGCAGCAAGGACGAGTTGGGTGAGTTGGGTGAGGTGTTCAACGGCACGGTGGCGAAGATCCATGACTTGATCGAACAAGTTGGCCACACCGTTGCCGAGGTCGAGCGCCAGGCGGGGCAGGTGGAATCGGTCTCGGCCCAGAGCAACCAGGCCGTGGCCGGCCAGCGCAGCCAGATCGAGCTGGTCGCCACGGCGATGAACCAGATGTCCGCCACGGCCCAGGAAGTCGCCCGCAGCGCTGCGGCGGCGGTCAGCAGCGCCCACAGCGTGAACGACGAAACCCTCAGCGGGCGGGGATTGGTGGAGTCCCAGCAGGGCAGCATTGCGCGGCTGGCCAGTGAAATCGACCAGTCAGTGCAGGTGATCAACCAACTGGCGAGCGACAGCCAGGCCATCAGCCGCGTCCTGGATGTGATCAAGAGCATCGCCGAGCAGACCAACCTGCTGGCCCTCAACGCCGCTATCGAAGCTGCCCGGGCCGGCGAGCAAGGGCGCGGGTTCGCCGTGGTGGCCGACGAGGTGCGAACCCTGGCCAAGCGGACCCAGCAATCGACCGAAGAAATCGAAGCGATGATCAGCCGCCTGCACGGCGGCGTAGGTGCCGCCGTCAAGGCGATGGGCACCAGTCATGAGATGGCCAGCGGCACGGTGGGACAGTCGGAAAAGGTGCAGCAGGCGTTGGAAAACATTCTTGGCGCCGTCGGCATGATCGTTGACCAGAACCAGCAGATCGCCGCTGCGGTGGAGCAACAGACTGCCGTGGCCCATGACATCGACCAGAACATCGTCGAGATCAACCGCGCCGGCGAACGCACCGCCGAAGGCGCCCACCAGACCGAAGACGCCAGCCGCGAATTGTCCGCCCAGGTGGTGCAGCTCAAGCAACTGATCAATGCGTTTCGGGTGTGATTTCAGTCCCGCCACAAAACCAA
>NZ_JAOSHO010000678.1 GCF_025917275.1 Pseudomonas agronomica
GGGAGCGAGCTTGCTCGCGATAGCGATCGATCAGTCAACGGAGCTTTCAAATCAAAAGCATCCGCCGCAACTCCCCGCAATCCCGCGCATGCCAATCCGTCAGCTCCGGCCACGGATTATCCGGCAGGTTCACCAGCACCGTCCGCGCCCCCGCCGCGCGACCGCAGTCCAGGTCGAAACGGTAGTCACCCACCATGACCATCGAGCCGGGCGCCACGGCCCATGCCTCGGCCAGTTTCAACAGGCCACCGGGATGCGGCTTGGGCGGCGCTTCGTCGCGGCCCAACACGTCCTCCACCGCGAAACAATCTGCCAGGCCAATGGCTTCCAGAGTGATGTGGGCCAGCTCGCGAGCGTTGCGGGTCAGGATGCCCAGGCGATAGCCGCGGCCCGCCAACTCTCGCACCAGCTCAACCGCGCCCGGCGCGGGCTTGGAGCCCAGCGCCAGGTCCCGTTCGTGTTCCAGCAACCAGGCGTGCTTGGCGGCTGCTTCTTCCGGGGGCAACGCCGCCAGGTGGGTGAGGATGTCGTCTTCGGCCGGAATCGCCAGGGCCACGCGGATCGCGGCAAAGTCATGCACGGCAATGGTCAGCGTGCCGTCCATGTCGAACACCCAATGGCGAACGTCGGCCAGGCTCATGCCCAGTCCTTGCGATGGCGGATCAAGCCTTCCTGGGTCACCGACGCGACCAGTTGTCCGGCGCGGTTGTACACACTGCCCCGGGAAAAACCACGGGAATTGCCGGCCCACGGGCTGTCCATGGCGTAGAGCAACCAGTCGTCGGCGCGTAGGTCGGCGTGGAACCACAACGCGTGGTCAAGGCTCGCGACCTGCATATCCTTGTGCCATACCGATTTACCGTGGGGCAGCAGCGAGGTGGTCAACAGGCCGAAATCCGAGGCGTAGGCCAACAGGTATTTGTGCAGGGCCGGGATGTCCGCCAAGGCGCCATCGGCACGGAACCACACGTATTTGACCGGATCGGCCGGTTGCGGGTTGTAAGGATCTTTTTCGGTGACCGGGCGCACCTCGATCGGCTTGGGGCACAGCAGTTTTTCGCGCATGTGCTCCGGCAGCAAATGGGCGCGCTGCTGGGTCAGCTCCAGCTCGGAGGGCAGGTTTTCCGGCCCGACGACTTGCGGCATGGTGCTCTGGTGCTCGAAGCCCTGCTCGTCATACTGGAACGAGGCGCTGCAGGTGAAGATCGGGTTGCCCTTCTGGATCGCCGTGACCCGACGGGTGCTGAAGCTGCCACCGTCCCGGACGCGATCGACCTGGTAGACCACCGGCAGCGCCGCATCACCCGGACGCAGGAAATAGCCATGCATCGAATGCACGTGGCGCGCCTCTTCCACGGTCTGGCTGGCCGCCGACAATGACTGGCCCAGTACCTGGCCGCCGAACAGCTGGCGAAACCCGAGGTCCTGGCTACGACCGCGAAACAGGTTCTCTTCGATCGGTTCCAGGGTCAGCAGGTCGACCAGATCTTCCAACACGTGGCTCATTCAGACTTTCCTCACACAGCGCAAAAACCGCGCAGTCTGTGCTGCGGCGGATCGATAATTGGCCCGGGCCATTTTGGCGGGCATTGTAACGTCCGTGTCGGTTAACCGTGCAGGGTCTGCAACCACTGCTCCCGGTCAATGCGATAGAGCACATGGTGACGCAATGGATGACCGACCGCGAGCTTCGGGTGCTCGAAATCATCGGCCGGGTCATGTTGCATGCCAATGGCCTGCATGACCTTCTGCGACGGCAGATTATCGATGGCGGTGAACGCCACCACCTCGTCCAGCCCCAGCCGGTCGAAGGCACAGCGCAACGCCGTCCACGCGGCCTCGCTGGCATAACCCAGGCCCCAGTGCTCGCGCGCCAGGCGCCAGCCGATTTCCACCGCCGGGGTGAAATGCGCGTCGAACCCGACCACGCCCAACCCCGTAAAGCCGATGAACGCGCCCGTGTCCTTGCGCTCCAAGGCCCACAAACCAAAACCATGCTCGGCAAAATGCCCGCGCACGCGGCCGATCAGCGCAGCGCTTTCCAGGCGACTCAAGGGTGCCGGAAAATAACGCATCACTTGCGGATCGGCGGACATGGCCGCAAACGCCGGCAAATCATCGTCGCGCCACTGCCGCAATATCAGCCGTGCGCTTTCCAGTTCCAGTATCGGCTCCATCTTCACTCCCTTTCCATGCCCCAGAGTCTAC
>NZ_JAOSHO010000679.1 GCF_025917275.1 Pseudomonas agronomica
TATTTCCGCGAGCCTCAGACCTGGGTGGTCCGCAGCTTCTCGCTACGCCCACGCAACCACTCCAGCGTCAGCAGCAGGATCACCGAGAAGGCAATCAACAGCGTCGCCGCCGCGGCGATGGTGGGGCTGAGGTTTTCGCGGATGCCGCTGAACATCTGCCGTGGCAACGTTGCCTGCTCGGGGCCGGCCAGGAACAGGGTCACCACCACCTCGTCGAACGACGTCGCGAAAGCGAACAGCGCTCCAGAGATCACGCCCGGCGCGATCAACGGCAGGGTTACCCTACGAAACGCCGTCAATGGCGACGCCCCGAGGCTTGCGGCCGCCCGGACCAGGTTATGGTTGAACCCCTGCAACGTCGCCGAGACGGTAATGATGACGAACGGCACGCCCAGCACGGCATGGACGATGATCAGGGAGAAGAAGCTGTTACCCATGCCCAGTGGTGCGAAAAACAGGTAGCTCGCCACGCCGATGATCACCACCGGCACCACCATCGGGGAAATCACCAGCGCCATCACCAACGCCTTGCCAGGGAAATCGCCGCGAGTCAGTCCGATGGCGGCCAATGTGCCAAACACCATCGCCAACAGCGTCGCTGCCGGGGCGACGATGATGCTGTTCTTCAGGGCCCGCATCCATTCCGCCGAAGCGAAGAAATCGTGGTACCACTGCAGCGAAAAACCTTGCAGCGGGTAAACCAGGAAGCTGCCGGAGTTGAACGACAACGGGATGATCACCAGTACCGGCAGGATCAGGAACAACAGGATCAGCCCGCAGAGTATGCGCAAGCTGTAGAACCACACCCGCTCGACGGGGGACATGTAAGGACTCAGCATTTCAGATCTCCCCTTAGCTCAGGCGCAGGCGACTGGCGCCCACCAGCCAGCTGTAAATCAGATAAAGCACGATGGTCGCGAGCAACAGCAGCCCGCCGAGCGCCGTGGCCATGCCCCAGTTGATGCTGGTGTTGGTGTAGAACGCGACGAAGTAACTGACCATCTGATCGTTCGGGCTGCCCAACAGCGCCGGGGTGATGTAGTAGCCGATGGCAAGGATGAATACCAACAGGCAACCGGCGCCGACACCGGCATAGGTCTGGGGAAAGTAGACCCGCCAGAAACTGGCGAACGGGTGGCAGCCCAGGGAAATCGCGGCACGCATGTAGGTGGGCGAGATGCCCTTCATCACGCTGTAGATCGGCAGGATCATGAACGGCAGCAGGATATGGACCATCGAGATGTAGACGCCGGTGCGGTTGAACACCAGCTCCAGCGGTTTATCGATGACGCCCATGGCCATCAACGCGCTGTTGATCAACCCACCGGACTGCAGCAGCACGATCCACGCCGCCACTCGCACCAGGATCGAAGTCCAGAACGGCAGCAGCACCAGGATCATCAACAGGTTGCTCTGGCGCGACGGCAGGTTCGCCAGCAGATAGGCCAATGGATAGGCAAGGACCAGGCAAATCGCGGTGATGACCAGGCCCATCCAGAAAGTACGGGTGAAGATGTCCAGGTAGATCGCCTGGTCGGGGGTGGCCGGTGCCAGTTCGCCAAGATCGTCGATGCGGTGGTCGACAGCCGCCAACAGATAATAAGGTGTGACGTTACTGGTGTTGCGGCGGATCACTTGCCAGTACGCCGGATCGCCCCAGCGTTCGTCGAGGCCTTCCAACGCCTCTTTATAAGAGGCGGGCTCAGTCGCGAACGGCAGCGCCCGGGCCGTTTTGGTCAGCAGGCTGCGATAGCCTGCCGATTCCATGTTCAGTCGCTTGGACAAGTCGCCCAAGGTTTGATTTTTGCGGGCTTCAGCCAGGTCTTCGCTGGCAGCCTTGTATACCGGCTCGCCGGGCAAACCGCGTCCGTCCCACGTAGCCACTGCAGCGACCGTGCGCGGCATGGCGCTGACCACTTCCGGGTTGCTGACGCTTTTGAACAGCAGCGCGACGATCGGCACCAGGAACACCAGCAATAGAAACAGCACCAGCGGCGCGATCAGGGCCTGGGCCTTCCAGCGGTTGACCCGCTCGGCGCGCTTGAGCCGCTGCTTGAGGGTGGGGCTGGTGCCCGCGTTCAGTGGAACGGCGATGGCCATGGCGAACTCCGCAAATCTTTTTATCGTTACAGGGGCGGCGGGGCCGCCTCTGTTCTGTTGAAACACCCGGGTCGATGAAAGAGCCTGTGGGAGCGAGCTTGCTCGCGA